>JBGQGR010000008.1:0-15464 GCA_041497495.1 Anaerolineae bacterium
CAAAGGCAGCGCCAATCCCAGCACGAAGTAATCCGGTCGACCAATGGCGCGAATGGGCGGCAGCCATTCCAGCGAAGCTAAGGGCAGCGTAATGTTAGCATACACGGTGCCATTGAAGCGCAGGACAGTGCCCAGCGCCATAACGCCGAATAAGATTCCTATAGCGGCCCAAATCCAGGTCAAGCCTCGCCGTTTAGTCCAAGTCAGCGCCGACAAGCCCGTCACAATTGCGACCAGCCCAAGATAAGACGGCCATTTGCGATTCATGGGAAATTGATCGGCGATGCCTGCGACGTACGGTTCAAAAAGCGGATTGAACGGGGATGGCACGATGAAAGATAAGAGATCAGTTTGCATAGTGGCCGCTTCATATTTATCTTCAATCGCCGCTGAGAGCGCATTGCCAGATTGGAAGAGAGGTAATAGGCGAACACTCAGCGCAATTGCTGTAGCGACGCTGAAGAGGATCGTCACCTTCCAAAAATTTCTTTGCCGCCAGCGCTGTTGTTGGAGCGTTAAAAAAATAAACAGCGGGACCAGCGTGATCAGCGCGAAGTCCATAATGTAGAGACTGGTCAAAGCGACAAAGCCCAACATCAAAGCCGCTCCTAGTGCTGACCGCAGGTTCGATGTGGACAGCGCGCGAATGAACAGCAGCACGGCGATCGGTATCCCGGCCAGATGGACTAGATCAGGATGTCCGCCGGTGTGAGCGATGTGGTACGGCATGAAGCTGTACACTGCGCCGCCCAGCCAGGCGGCCGATCGGTGATCCACCATCGATCGGATGAGCAGATAGCCGCCATAGGCGGTCGTGAATACTGCAATCAGTATCGTGAAGTTGTACGCCCCGATCTGGCCGAAGATCGGACCGAGCAGCCAGGCTAAAGCCACTACCGTCCAAGCAGTGCTGTGAAAGGTAAGATCGATCCCGATTGGGAAGAAAATGTCGCGGGTGAAGTTAAGCGGCAGGCCGAAGCGGAGAGTCTGCCCGAACCGCCATTGATCCCACAGCTTCACGTAAGTATCCACATCGCGTGAAGCAACCCAATCGCCGCCCAGCCTGAAGGCGACGGGATAAGTCATGATGATCGTGACGATCAGATACAGCAGCAGCACCAGCCCATCGCGTTTGAGCCAGTTGATCAAGCAGGAAGTTATTTTTGATTTGAGTGGCAGAGCTAAGGCAGTCATTGAGAGATTGTTAGTCACCGCTGACCATTTTTATTCCCATCGATTGAAGAGAACACGGATAGAAATGCAGCCGTGTTTCTTTCTATCCGCGGGAAAAATCAGCGAGTTTCACTTTTGCAACTTGGGCATGGCTTGCAGCGCAGTGTACGCGGGCCGCACTTTATTCTCCGGCCAATCGGGATATGTGATCGCCCACCAGTATTGTTCATCGTCCGGCGTCCAAAATGGATCGGGTAGTGTGATTGCCGACATGATGCTGATCCACGGCGACCAATGCTTATAAGCATATTGATAAGCGCGTACCATGTAATCGGCCTGCTGCTGCTCGGTGACGGCATGCCACGCATAAGCGGTATGGATTGGATCGGTCGTCCAGCCAAATTCCAGAATGGCGATCTGCTTGGCGGCGTCATGATATTTTTCCATGATAGCACGGATATCTTCGACGTGGCGAAAGGCAAAGAAACGTTGGCCGCCGAGATCCGATCGAGCGGCCACATCGGTTGGAGACATTTCCGGCGGGGCCTTATAACCGGGCGCATTCACGCCCAAAATATCGAAGTAGTTCGCCGCGCCCGCTTGATACATCTGGTCGAAGAATTGATCGTCAGGCATGGCGGTCTGATCGGATGTGCCGGTAGGCGCCAGGCCCGCGCTGATCACAATCGCATTGGGATCGGCGGACTTGATGCCGAGGTAGCACACTTTCAATAGTTCCATATACTGCGCGGGATTCGGCGGTTGATTGCCCCATTCGCGCGCAAGGTTTGGTTCGTTCCACACTTCATAGGCTGCAATCTGGCCTTTGAATCGATCGGCAATGGCATAGCAGAATGATCCAAAGTCATTTAGATTTGCGGGCGGGGAGTTTTCCAGTGGAGCAGTCCCGGGTGCTTGGCTCCAAAACGGCTGACGATCCATTCGGACGAGCAGCTTGATGCCCTCACGCCGGCCGACGCGGCGCACCACATCATCG
Organism: Anaerolineae bacterium; assembly: GCA_041497495.1. Classification (GTDB taxonomy): domain Bacteria; phylum Chloroflexota; class Anaerolineae; order Fen-1058; family Fen-1058; genus JBGQGR01. The sequence goes on from JBGQGR010000008.1 coordinate 2,171, forward strand.
GCCAATGACCAGCTGTATTCACCTTTCGCAATTTCAATATCGCGCCAGGCGATGTTTTGCTTGACCCACGTGAAGCCCATTTGCTGCACGAGTGTGAGATCGCGTTTGGTGATTTCCGGCTTCCACCACAAGAAAGCCTGAATGCCATACTCCGGCGATTTGAGCTGTGTGGGCGACGGGGTGGGTACGGAGGCAGGAACGATTGTAGCCTGCGAGTGGCTGCAGGCTACGAGGATGCACGCGAGTGCGAGAAGGCTAATGAGTTGAGACCGCATGACCCGATGGGTGATCTCGGCGAAAAAGACTATTCACCGAGCAGGGCTTTCATATAATCGTGCAGGGCATTGAAGGCCGGTCGGGCCGAACCGTCCAAGCCCAAGATGCTCCAATCGGCGGTGCGATTGTTTGCGCCATTCGGCGATTTCTGAGCGTAATCGAGATTGAACAAGAAGGCTAGTTTGACATAGCCCCAGTCTTTCATCAACTTGAAAGCCTGCACGATGTAATCAGCCTGCTCTTGCAGTGTGTTGTCTGCCGCAAATTCATAGGTGGGTACTGTGACGCCGAACCCTTCGTTAGAAGCCCAACCAAACTCGGTGACGCACAACGGCTTTTGATTTTGCACCGTGTCTCGATAAAGTTCCAGGGTGCTGCGGAAAAACCACTGTGGTATTGGATTCGTAAATGGGCCTCTGTAGGTGGCTGTCGGATCGGTGTAGCCATCGTTGATCGTTTTGTCGGGCGGCACGTTATAGCCATTGGCGTGCACGCCGACGCAATCGACGTACTGTAAGAAGCCGTCACTGAACAAACGCTTGAGATACGGCCCATCATCACAGCCTGCTTCGGTGCAGCCGCCGACGAAGTAACCGGTGGGCGCCAATGCGCCGCTGATCACGATGATGTTCGGGTCTTTGGCTTTGATCGTTTGATAAGCCAACTTCAACATCTCGACGTATTTTTCGGGACTGACCACTTGCGGTGTGGTGCGCCATTCAGCGTCAATGTTTTGTTCGTTCCAAATTTCGATTGCGTGCACTTTGCCCGGGTAACGATCGACTACTTCACCGACGAACTTGGCATACGCATTGAGATCATCAGGCGGGCCGTTGATTGCGCCCGGATCGTCAGTGGTCGCCGCCAGATTCGGATGTGACCACGCCGGCGCCGTGACGATGCTCAGCATCACTTTGAGACCCCGGGCGTTGGCGGCATTGATCACGCGATCGAAGCCGCTCCAATCAAATTGATCGGGCGCAGGTGAGAAAACGCCCCAGCGCAGCTGTTGCTTGATCCAGCCCATGCGCAAGCGAGCCGCCTGGGTCATGTCGTAAGCCGGATCGCCGGTCAGGAAATCGGCTTGAATGCCATAGCCGAAAGAAGGATCTTGAAGAGCAGGAATTGTCGGTGTCGGAAGTTGGACATTACTGGTGGGTATTGGCCCTCCGCCGATCACTTGCGGATTTTTAGTGACGGTGGGTGCAACGTCAGCGACTTTTGTCGGCGCCGTTTGAGCGGGGCTGCTCGACGGATTGTTGAAGAACTGCGAAAAAACTAACAGGATGCCTAACAACACGGCGATTAACCACGCAGCGATCAAGACGGGCAGCGGGATGCGATCGAAAAAGGATTTGTTGTTCATAGAAATTCAATTCTAAATTCTTAACGCAGAATGCACAATTACTCTGGCTGCCATGGCCGTGAGTAACTGTGCATTAAGCATTCTGCATTCTGCATTGATTTAGTGAGCGCCCATCACCGCGCCGAGTGATTCGCAGGCCGGGCAGCCGCCGCCCTTGCGGATGATCGCATAGCCCGCTTGAGGATCGCTGCCATAGTAGTCGAAGTCGATATTGAAGACAATCATCAGGCGCACTTTGCCGCTGTTCGCCGACATCGATGCGGCTTGCGCCAGCCAGGCCGCTTGTTGGGCGATAGTGGTGTTCTCCGCCCACGCGAAGCCCGGCGCAGTTGATTGCAGGGATGAATAACCTTCCGGCGATAGATAACCTAATTCAGTGAAGCACACTTTGCGCGCGCCGCCGAATGATCCGTAATACAGATTCAATGTTGGCAGGAAGTACCAGCTGTAGTGATTGCCTTCTGGTCGACCGGAGGAAACATCCGGCGCGGTGGTGCCCGCATTGTGATGTGCGCCGATGCAATCCATGTAGTTGGCTGCGCCGGCAGCCGCCATTTGTTGCAAGAATATATCGTCATTGCAGCCAGCTGCTTGACAACCGCCAGCAAAAAAGCCAGTCGGCGCAGGTGCGGCGCTGATGACGAGCGTCCCAGGATTCGCAGCTTTGATCGCAGGGTAGGCTTTGGCTAACAAGGCCGTGTAATTGCCGCCGCTGATCTGACCATTCGGCCATTCACGATCGATATTGGGTTCGTTCCAAATCTCGATCCCGTCCGCGCCCGCAGCCGCCATCTTCGCCACATCGGCGGCGTACGAAGCTTGATAACCCGGATCCATGACACTGCCTTGATCGCCAACCACGGACAAGAGAATCTTGAAGCCATGCGAGTGAGCGACGTTAATCGCGCCGGACTCATCGCCCCCGTGACTTTGAACTTTCACCCAATTCATGCCAGCTGACTGCATCGCAGACCAAGGGGAGCCGTTAATTTGTCCGCCGATCTCGAAGTTGCCGATGTTGCCGATCGGTGCGGCCGGGGCGGCCGGTGCGGCTGCGGCCGCAATGACGGCACCGGCGGGCGGCGTCCCTGCGACAATGACGGCGGTCATCTTTGTGCCGAACTTGCCTTGGTTGTTTTGCAGTTGCCATTCCCCCGTATACTTGCCGTATTGCTCAGGCGACGTCAGCAGCACGCTGATATTGGCTGTTGTGCCGCTAACCACTTTGCCAACTTTTACCGTCGCCGGTGAATTCATTTGTGTGCCCGAATTGAAGACCAGCACCGTATCATCCGTCCAATCGCACGCACCATCATTCTTCAACTGCCAAGTCTTGGTGAACGTTTCGCTGTTTTTGAATTGAGTGCCATCGGGCACGGTCACGTCGGCCATAAAAGCTGCGCTGTAGCATGCTGTTGAGATCGTGGTCGAAGTGGTCGCGGTGGTTGAATCAACTGTACTGGTCTCTACTCGGCTCACATTGATCATGGCAACGCCTTTGCTGATCGATTGAACCGAAGCAAGCACGTTATACGTGCCTGGCTCGCTCGCCGCGTACCAAGTGATTGTCGTATCCGTGATTGGCTTGGTCGCGGTGAAGACTGCGCCGGCCGTCGAGGATGTGATTGACCAAGTGACTTGAATCCCGCTGGGCAGTTCACTGTCCACGGATTGTTGCCGGTAGCCCGTCAGGACTCGCGCCAGATCAGCGGCAATACCATCATCGGTTAAACCGGTCAACACCACGCCGCGCGTATGACGCGGCAGCATCCCGTTCAGGCGCTGCGCCAGACTGGCCGCGGTGTTGATCACAATCGCGTGCGCGACGTCACCTTGCTTGTAAGTAAAACGATAGGTTTGAGTAGTTTCATCGAATTTATAATCGCTGACCTGATCGGGGTTATCCAGTGCGAACGTCACCGGCGATCCGCCGGCGACCGTCGTCGGCTCGGTCGAGGCCAGTTGGCCGAGCGGTTTGATCGCATCGGCGAATGAAACTTCCTGCGCCTGGTTATTGAATTTATCCAGACTGGCGATGGAGACGATGGCTTCAAATTTATAGCGGCTGACTTGCGATGTCGCCCAATTGAGGAGCGCGTAAGACACGCCATCGCTGAGATAACCGGTCGGGTCTTGCCCGAAATCCGACTGGACGATATCGGCCGCAGCGCCGATCGCGGTCCAATCATATGCACCGGTCATCGGCGCGCCATTTGCATCGAGGCTAGGCGCCGGCAGAATCACTGCCAGCAATTTGTTATGACTGTGTAATGACTCGGTAAGTTTTAGGATGAACTTGGCGAAGTTCGCGCGATCATCATCAGCCAAACCGCGATAATCGATGGCGATTCCGGCAAAGGTGCTGCGGCCGGCCAGTTCGGTCAAAGCGGTGATATGGGTCTGCATCGCCTCTCCCGTGCTTAAGACAATATGCACGATGTCCGCATTGATCGATCCATCGGCGGCGACATCGCGCACGATCGGGAAGATGCGCGCGTTGCCAGCTTGCGGCAGCGTGCCCGCTTCGGCGGAGAGTGAACCATCAGCCGCGATCGACCAGCCGGGCACATACACTTCATTTAATAAACTGTTGGAATCGGTAGGCACGCTCTGGCCCGGCATCAGCTGTGCGCCGATGTAGGGTGCTGCTGATGCAGTTTGGAACAAGGCCACGATCTTAGGCAGGGTCGGCACTTGAGCGGATACGGTTTGGCTGTTCGTATCCAGGAACGCGCCCAGCCATGACCAGGTCGTTCCATCCCAAGCATACAGATCGAACGTATCGCTGGCGGTCTGCGCGCCATTGGGCAAGTTAATGGCGAGACTCGCCGCATCATGGCCCGCATTGCAAGATTTGATCTGATAGATCGGGCTGCGCAGTTGCAGGCTAACCGGCAGTGCATCGCGCGCCGCCAGATAATCAGCCCCGCTTTCGCCGCCGATGAACTTCGCTTGATCGATCGACTGTAGGTCGACCGTGATAGGCTGCGCGGTGTCCGAGAGGGCCACGGTTAATCCATCGGGCGTGGTGGTCGCGGGTGTGTTGGCATCCAAACTTGTTCCGGCGCAAGTGATCCCCAATCGTTCCAATAAAGCGATGGGGGGCAGCAGCAATCCGGCAATCACCAGTACGGCCAGCACGCCATAAATAAGCGGATGGTTATGCCAGCCTGTGCGTTTAATCGTCATATCCGTTGTGTCCTTTCGCTTGAATACAATCCGCGTGAACCGTGCGAAGGGTTAAGTATTCACTGGCTGGTCTCAAGTCCAACCTTGGCAAGCTATGATCATTTTCAAGCGCGTTCATAAAAAGTGACGGCTAAACCTCGCCGTCACAGGGTCTCAATGTCCGAGCGATAGCCTCAGACGATAGTGGACACGATTCTAACATGGCTCAATTGAATCCGCAAGCGCATCCCCTACGTCGACGTAATGTTGGGCGCATGACTTTCGATTGGTTGCATTATTAGTATGGGCTGAGTATAATAGCCGCATTCTCAAGTTTGATCAGTGTGGAGGCATTTTGTTGATTCGATTCGTCTCACCTTCCCATGCTATTCGTCGGGCGTGTTTAATTTTCTTCACATTGATAGTTTCCGCGTGCGGATCGAGTCCGACGCCGACCGGGCCGCGCACCGTGCCGACGGCGACTTTACCGCGCCCGGCTTCCTCGATCGCTCCTGCTGGCTCAACGGCCCTGCCGGCCACCAGCGGCGATGTTGCAGCGCGAGTGAACGGACAGAATATTTCCCTGGCTGACTTCCAAAAGGAAGTCCTGAATCAGCAGATGGCTGAAGCCGTGGATCCCAACTCGACGAACGGCCAAGCCCAATTGGTTCAAATCCGCCAGCGAGTTCTGGATACGCTGATCGATAACATGCTGATTGCGCAAGCGGCGGCCAAAGAAGGCGTCATCATCACCGACGCCGACATCGATGCGGCGATGCAAAAAATGATTGCCGATTCCGGTGGCGATGCGGCCTTCCAGCAAAATCTGGCGGCGATGGGTCAAACGCAGGCCGAAGCGCGTCTCTCGCAGAAAGCGGGCATGCTGACCAACGCCATGCGCGATCGAGTCATCGCTTCGATCTCCAACACTGCCGAGCAAGTTCACGCCCGTCACATCTTAGTCGATTCAGAGGCAACCGCTCAGGCGCTGCTCGCCCAAATTCAGGCCGGTGTCGATTTCGCGCAGTTGGCTCAACAATCTTCGCAAGATAATCTCACGCGCGATCACGGCGGCGATCTGGATTGGTTCCCGCGCGGCTGGCTGCCCGCTAAAGAAGTGGAAGATGCCGCGTTTGCTCTGCAACCCGGCCAAGTCAGCGGTGTTGTGCACAGCGCATTTGGTTATCACATCCTGCAAGTGATCGAACGTGATCCCGCCCGGCTACTAACGAGCGATCAACGTGTTCAATTGCAACGGCAGGCCATGGACAATTGGCTGGCTGGGTTGCGCGCCGCAGCTCACGTCGAAATATTTGTCGGGCAGTAAGTGGAGTCAATGATGGCGGACGACAGCGAAGTTCTTCCAGTCGAACCTAAACGCGGATCGAGCGGACTGAATATCTTGAGCTTGATTTTCATTGGTTTAAGCATCCTCGTCGGCCTGTATTATGCGTTAATCTTCTTTGTGCCATCTACGGCGCTCAATCCATTTCCACCGATCCAGATCGCTCAAGCGGTGGTGCCGACCATTGGCACGCCGACGGCGACATTCCCGCCGACTTGGACACCAACACCGACTGTGCCGCCAAGTACCCCTCGACCGACGTTCACACCAGCACCGACAGGCACACCGCGTCCAACTCGCACGCCGCTGCCGACCGAAACACCAACGCCCTCCATTACCCCGACGCCATCGCCGGACTTGTGCAGTACATTGAAACTGCTTGGGCCGCCGCCCGGTCAACATTATAATCAATATGACAATGCCGATTTGACCTGGACGTTTGGCCGGCCTTTGACCGCTTTCGAGCACTTCGATGTCTTAGTCGGACCGCCCGATCGGCGTGGTGAACCAACCAGCCTGTCGTCTGCGGCTTGGGGCGATGAAGGCGATCCGGCCAACAAGAACTGTACAGCCTATTGTACCTATACGCTGGCCTTAGGCGACTATAACGGCGGCCGCGCCAACTGGACCGTAGCAGTTTTGCGTGCGGATAAAGATCGCAAGGTGCTGGGCACAATTTGCAAAGCGCCTCCGCCGTATTTCTTCAGCCGTTGAATTTGATGAAACGTGATCGGGTATATGACCTACTGGCAACACTGTGCTTGATACTGGCGGGCATCGTCGCGATCTACTACCTGATCATTTTTATGATACCGCTCAGTCCGCTCAATCTCTGGAGCCCGATCGAGCTACCGATCGCCGCGATTTCCGACGAGGCTCAAATCAGCAGCACGACTGAAGCAACTTTCGTACCAACGCCGACGACGACAGCAACCGCGGTCGCAACTTTCATGCCAACATCAACTTCAACACCGATCGAGGTCCGCCCGACCATCACACTCACTCAAATTCCGACGTTGACCGTTACTGGAACCGTCTCGCCGACCGCCAAGCCACAGGCAACGATCACATTGACGCCGGATATTTGCAACACGCTTAAACTGGTAGCGCCGAAATCAGGCCAGCACTACAATCTGAACGAAACTGCGCAGTTGAGTTGGGCATTCGGTCGGGCTTTAGCAACAGACGAACACTTCGACGTCTTGTTCGATCCACCCGGCCAGGGCATTAACTCGTTGGCTTGGGCCGACGAAGATCAACCGGGCTTGAAGAACTGCACCACTCGCTGCACCTACAGTGTGGGACTTAGCCGGTATCCGGGCGGTCGGTTCAATTGGACGATTGGTGTGATCAAGTCAGGCAGCGATCATCAAGTCTCAGCGCAAGTCTGCAAACCGCCGGATCCTTTTAATTTCACCTATCTTACTTTCCAGTGATTCAGTTTAATCCACGGGCATTTTTTTCGGGCTGACGTCTCGCTCAACTAAGTGTTTAGCATGAATCGCAATCGAGTGTTCAACCAACTATCTCTCATCAGTCTAATCTTGGCAGCGTTTGTGTCGCTGTACTATTTGCTCATCTTCATCTTCCCGCAGCTGCCAATCAATCCGCTGCCGCCGGTGCAGGTGGCGGCGGTTCAGCTCGAGGCGGTTTCGCCCACTATTTCGGCTGCGGCGACTTTTCCGCCCACTTGGACGTCGACGCCGATCGCGAGCCCTACCTCACCGCGTGCCACTTGGACGCCGACGTCCCAGCCCCCGGCGCGCACACGTGTGCCGACACCCACGGCCACCCTCAATCCGTTGATCCCGACGCGATCGTCATACAAGTTCACGGCGAGCAAGCCGTTCTTGACGAGCAATGTTTACGGGGTAGGTTGTGGTGGTTGGTTCGGAGTCGGGGGGCAGGTCTTTGATCTCGATGGCTCGCCGCTGAAAAATGCTAGCGTGGTCGGCTGGGGCGGTCCGATTGCGGAACAAGGCAAGCTGGTCTCTGAATCGGGCAAAGACAATCACCTTAATAAGTTTTACGGCGAGGGCGCATATGAGTTATACTTAGGCACGCCCAACGATTTTGATTTTTTCGTCACGGTCTACGAAAACGGCCGGCCCGTGGCGCCGATTATCAAGGTGCGCATGACGAACGATTGTTCGCGCGATCTGGTCTTGATCAACTTCCAACGGAATCACTAATATGGCGAAATCCCGTTCCCGATTGTTTAATCCGGCCCGATCGGCCGAGCCGCCGACTGGCGATGAAGCGGCCGTCGCCAAGGATCGATCGGCACTCTTCAATCAACTGGCATTGCTCTTCGTCGCGCTAACGCCGCTGGTGTTAATCGTCTACGTGTTGATCTTCGTCTTCCCCCAGCTGCCGATCAATCCGCTCCCGCCGATCGCGGTGGCGCAAGTTGCGCCCACGGAACCGACGCGCACGCCGACTAAAACATCGACGCCGACGCGCACGCCGCATCCCACCAATACGCCGACGCCTACCTCCACACCGGCGCCGACGGCTACGCCCACGATCGTCGTTACAGTTAAATCGGGCAGCACCCGCACACGTGTCCCGTCGGCTACCCCCAGCGGTCCGCGCACCGCGACGCCCACACGATCGCCGTTTAACTACACCGCGGAACTTATTTATCAAAAAGCGCAACTCGTGTACACGGTGAATTGGGAAGGGCTTGCCGGTTTAGTTCTAGATCCTCAATTAAAACATCAGCCGAATATTGAGGTGCATGCGTGGGGCGATCCACCTTTGGGTCCAAACGGGCAAGACGTTTTATCTGGGGCATATGATCGCTATGGCCCGTCCGGCTGGGAATTCACGTTGAGCGATAAACTAATTTTCGGCACATGGCACGTCCAGCTGGTCGATGACAGCGGTAACCCGTTGTCCGAGATTGTCGATATTGTGATGCAAGGTGATCCACGTGCGAACCTGGCCTTCATTATCTTTTATCAAAATCACTAGCCCGTCTGAAGCTAAGCTCGCAACACACATCGAAAGTTAGAGATTGAAAATGTTCTTCCAGCCACCCCGTTAACTTACAACCTCTTCATTAGCCTCTCGAAACGCCCGCGCACAGCCGAGCCATCGGCTCGTCTCGACACTGTGTGCTCGAGCGCCGCCTTGTTATCCTGACGCTGCAATTGTTGAGACAGATTATCGATCTGTCTCAAGACAAGCGAACGGCTTGTCTTGACCAAATGCACATGAGCGATGACAAGGAGTCTTACATGCTTGCCAAATTTCAAAAACTACGTGGACCGTTGTTGATCGTCTCGATCTTATATGGCGTCGAACTGATCGACGAGTTGATCTATGGTTTGCACGGCGCAGTCGTGCCGTATTTTAAAACTGACTTCAATCTTACTTACACCCAAATCGGATTGCTGTTTACCCTGCCGGGCATCTTCGCCCTTCTGATCGAACCGCTGATTGGTTTGATCGGCGACACGCGCCATCGCCGCTGGTTGGTTGTGGGCGGCCTGGCCGTTACCGTGCTGGGCTTAGCGCTAATCGGCACGGCTCAAATCTATGGTGTCATCTTAGTGGCATTTTGTATCATGTCACCAGCGAGCGGCGCGTATGTGAATCTGGCGCAAGCCACCTTGATCGATTCAAAGCCCACCCGCGCCGAGCAGACAATGGCTCGCTGGGTGCTGCTTGGATCGATCGGGGTGGCGATCTCGCCGCTGGCGTTGACGGCGGTATTCTCGATCAGCTTGAGCTGGCGCAGCGTATACTTGGCGTTGGCGATTATTGCGGCTGCTTATCTGCTGTTGCTGCTTAAACCGAAGTTTGATGCACACGCGGGTGCAGCCGAAGAATCGATCACGCTGCGCCAGATGAAGTTGAACTTAGTCGAAGCGCTGCGCAATCGGACTTTGATGAAATGGGTCATTCTCACCGAGTTGGCCGATCTCATGCTGGACAAGCTGCTCGAACAAGTGGGCCTTTACTTCCATGATGTCGCACGGGTCACTTTAGCCGAAGCCACGGGCGCTGTCTCGATCTTTACAGCGGGCTGGCTGATCGGGAATATCGCGCTGGTGCCGCTGCTCGAACGCGTGCCGGGTATTCGCATCTTGCGCATCACGTCCCTCATCGTGTCGATCGCTTACGCGGCTTTGCTGCTCGTGCCGATCGTTTGGATCAAATACGTGCTGCTGGGTGTGATGAGTCTCAGCACAGCCAGTTGGTACGTCATTTTGCGCGCGAAGACCTATGAGGCACTGCCAGGCCGATCGGGGGTGGTGATTGCCGTCACAGCGATCTTCGGGGCGATTAATTTGTTTGTGCCGGTCATCTTGGGCGGCATCGCCGACGCGATCGGACTGCAAGCGGCGATGGGCTTGCTGTTGATCGGCCCAGTCGCGTTGACGATCGGCGTACGATCGAAGTGATCTCGCCCAGACGATCATCGTGGTAAAATCGGCGGTATGACAAATCACGTTGACTTACACATGCACAGCACCGCCTCCGATGGGACATTGCATCCAGCGGAAGTTGTTCAGTTGGCAGAAGCCAGAGGCTTGACCACGATCGCGGTGACCGATCACGATACGACCGATGGGCTGGCTGAAGCGATCGAGGCCGGTAGATCGATCGGGCTGGAGGTGATCGTCGGTTTGGAGATCAACAGCGAAGACGAAGACATCGACGCGCATTTCCTGGCTTACGGTCTCGATCGATCCAATGCATCGCTGCAAGATCAGCTGCTGGCGATTCGTGATGCGCGCGTCGGCCGCGCGAAGGGCATGCTCAAAAAATTAGCCGAGATGGGCATGCCGGTGGACTGGGAACGCGTGCTGAAGTATGCGGTCGATGCGCAGTCGATTGCGCGGCCGCACATCGCCCGCGCGATGGTTGAAGCGGGCTTTGTGGCTTCGACGCAAGAGGCGTTCGACAATTATATTTCGGACGATGGCCCGGCCTATGTGCATCGCTTGAAACTCACGCCGCAAGAAGTGATCGATCTGGTGCATGGCGCGGGCGGGGCGATCGTGCTGGCCCATCCGGCGCATGCCCGCACGACGCATTTAGTTCCACAGTTTGTCAAGCTGGGCTTGGATGGCGTGGAAGTTTACTATTCTGATCATACCGAAGCGATGCGCGCGGAGTTGTTGGCGCTGGCACAGCAATATGATCTGATCGTCACCGGCGGCAGCGATTTTCATTCGCCGGGTGATAAATCGCACGCAGAGTTGGGCTCGGTGGCTGTGCCGGATGAAGTCGCACTGCGCTTAAAGGCCAAGATCGATCAGCGGCAGCGAGTAAGGGATCACTAAACAGCAGATCGATATTTACTCTCTGCCTGAAAACCCAGTCGGTTTGAGGTGGGTATGTTTTGTTCGATTATTATCCCGACGATTGGACGTCCCACCGTTCAGCGTGCAATTTCGAGTGTGGTGTGCCAGACTCTGCCGTCACCTGAATTTGAAATCATTGTCGTCAATGATTCTGGCACAGCCCTGCCGCCAGCACAGTGGCAGCACCTGCATAACGTCCAGCTGATCGAAACGAACCAGCGTGCACAGAGTATCGCCCGCAATGTGGGTGCGACCCTGGCTAAAGGCGACTATTTGAATTTTCTTGACGATGATGATTGGCTCCTGCCCAACGCTCTAGGAACGTTCTGGGCATTGACCCGACAAAAACCTGATGCCGGGTGGCTGTATGGAGGAATGCAAATCGTTGATTCGGCCGGGAAAGTCTTAGGCGGATTCAATCCGGGGCTTGACGGCAACTGTTTCACTCAATTGGTGGCGGGTGTTTGGGTACCCCTTCAAGCCTCGTTGATAAAATCAGAAGTATTTTTTAGTGTGGGAGGCTTTCATCCACTTTTCCGTATGTGTGAAGAAACCGAATTAGGGCGGCGCGTTGCGTTTGACCATGAGTTTGCCGGAACACCGACAATGGTTGCTTGCCTGCTAAGAGGTTCTGGCTGGAAAAGTTCACAAGCTCATGCAGACGGTCCGAATTACAACCGCTGGTCACGTGAAATAGCTTTGAATCAAACCGGAGTGTTTGGCCGATTGCGACGCTCGGCAACTACCAGCTATTGGCACGGTCGAATCCTTCAGGCTTATTTGGCCTCTGCACAGTGGAACTGGCGGCAAAAAAAATTCAGCATGGCACTGAGTCGGATAATCCACGGCTTGGCCAGTCTGCTGATTGCCGGGCGATCTGTTTTCTCAGCCGCTTACTGGCGCGCGCTTAAAGATGATCAGGTTCCAAATTCGGCGGGATATGTTCTGTTGCCACTAGGTCTGTATTGATGTTCAACCGCAGTGCAGAGATCAACTCAACATGAAAGTCGGTTATTTGCAGATTGAGCGACCCCAAGCCGATCAATACGGCTTGACGCGGTATGGTCGTTTGCTTGCCGTTGAGGCACGCACGCGAAGCGATCTGGAAGTTATCGAAGCAAATGTCACTTTAACAACCGATCGACAGTGCGATCAATCACTGTTGACAGCGGCCGCCCGCCAACTATCTAAAGCGGATATTGTCCACCTTCAATACAGCCGATTTCTTTGGTCGAGAGGCTGGACGCAGCTTTATCACTTGTGGACATTTACGCGTCATTGTTCACGCCCGCTGGTTGTAACCCTGCACGATCTGTATCCGCATTTCTATCCGCGCGACGGTCTCTTCAAAGTGTTGCGCCAAGCTTATCTGGAACAGACTGTCGCATACGCCTCCAGACTTCAGAAAGGGCGTAACGGCTTGGGTGTTGGCAAGAATTATTTAGCCGATCGTTGGGCGCTGCGTTGGCTATCGAGAAGGGCGCGGCTAATCTTGGTATGCACGGCGGAGGAGAAAGACCGATCGAAGCAACTGCTCGATCAAAATAAAGTTGTCATTGTGCCGCATTTTGTCGAAATGCGTTCGAGCAAAGTTAATCGAGCAGAGGCACGCGCAGGTTTAGGTCTTAACGGGTTCAAATGGATCGCCGTGCAAGGCTTTATTTATCCAGGCAAGGGGCACGCGTTGGTGATACAAGCCATGCCGGAACTGCCGCCGGACCACACGAACACTACGGCGGAATCGGCCGTGCCGCCGCCCGAACGCGCCACGCGCGCGGCCCCGGAGAGATGGCACTGTGCGCAGACGCGGTCGCGGTGTTC
>JBGQGR010000009.1:0-15189 GCA_041497495.1 Anaerolineae bacterium
ATCGGATTCTGGCCACCCCGGAGTGGAAGACCCTCGAAGAAAAACTCAAGCGGTTTGTCACGGATTATCAACGCAAAATCATTCCGTATCGAGAAGGCTTTCAGTTTTAACCGTTCAATGCGTGATCGATCCGAACGCGGCCTAATCTATGATATAATCCGCCCCGATCAATCTTTGTCGCTCATCGGCAAAGATTATTTTTTGAAAGCAGCCTGCTCATGCCCGATCGAATCCCGGTAGTCATTTTATGCGGCGGCTCCAGCACGCGGATGCGCGGCTCCAGCGGCGACGATCGGCCGAAGCCGCTGGTCGAAGTCGGCGATCAACCGGTGGTCTGGCACGTGATGAAGATTTACGCGCATTTCGGCCGCACCGATTTTGTGCTGGCGCTCGGCTATCGCGGCGAGATGATCAAACGCTACTTCCTGGATTATCTACCGATGAGCCGGGATGTCACGCTGAATCTGGGCGAGACGCGCGATGTGATCTATCACGCGCGCAATGATGAAGAGCAGTGGCGCGTGACGCTGGCCGATACCGGTGCGGAAACGCAGACGGGCGCGCGCATTAAAAAGATCGAGCGCTATATTGACACCCCAACGTTTTTTGCCACTTATAGCGACGGAGTAGGCGACATCGATCTCAATGCGCTGCTGAAATTTCATCGGGCGCATGGCAAGCTGGCGACCGTCACCGGCGTTCGACCGTTCTCGCAGTTTGGCTTGATCGAAACCGAGGGCGATCGCGTGACGGGCTTTCGCGAGAAGCCGCAAGTGGAAGGGCATGTCAATGGCGGCTTCTTTGTGTTCGAGCGCGGCGTGTTCGATTATTTGCACGGCCCGGACACGCTCGAATTGGAGAAAGAGCCGTTGATGAATTTGGCGCGCGATGGACAGCTGATGATCTATCGGCACGATCGGTTTTGGCGCGCGATGGATACGCTGAAAGATGCGCAAGTGCTGAACGAGCTGTGGAAGAACGGCAGCGCACCGTGGAAGATTTGGTAAAAGTTGAATGCATAATTCTCAATGCACACTGCTCAATTGAGAATTATGCATTACGCATTGTGCATTGAATTGAAGAAGGCTCACTTGGCTTCAGACAAATTTTGGAAGAACAAAAAAGTATTCGTCACCGGCTGCACCGGTATTGTCGGATCGTGGCTGACACTGGCGCTGCTCGATGCGGGCGCAGAAGTGATCGGCTTGATTCGCGATCGAGTGCCACAATCGAACCTGATGCTGTCCGGCGCGATCGATCGCATTGTTGGCGTCGATGGCAACATCACCGATCAGTTGTTACTCGAACGCGTACTCAATGAATATGAGATCGAGATCGTCTTCCATCTCGCCGCTCAACCGCTCGTTCGAATGGCGAATCGCGCGCCGATCGGCACGTTCGAGACCAACATCCGTGGCACATGGTTATTGCTGGAAGCTTGTCGACATTCACACTCCGTGAAACGCATCGTGCTGGCTTCATCGGATAAAGCGTATGGCGATCAAGAAAAGTTGCCTTACACCGAAGAGGCTCCGCTGCAAGGCCGCCATCCGTACGATGTCTCCAAGTCGGCGGCGGATCTGATCGCGCAAGCCTATGCCTGCACTTACGATCTGCCTGTGGCGATCACACGCTGCGGCAACATTTATGGCGGCGGCGATCTGAATTGGGATCGGATTGTGCCTGGCACGATCCGAAGTGTGCTGATGGGCGAAGCACCGATCATTCGGAGCGATGGCACGCCGCTGCGCGATTACTTGTATGTGGATGACATCGTCGATGGTTATCTGCGCGCGGCCGAATGGCTGCAAGATCGATCGATGTACGGCCAGGCTTTTAACTTCGGCATGGATGATCCCAAATCCGCGCTGGAGATGGCCCGCTTGATCATCTCCATCTCCGATCGGCCTGATCTCGAACCGATCCTTTTGAATGAAGCGAATCACGAGATCGGCAAACAGTATCTCTCGAGCGAGAAAGCGCAGCGCGTATTAGGCTGGAAAGCGAAGTATTCACTCGAGGCGGGCCTGCGCAAGACGATGCAGTGGTACAAGGAATTCTTGATGCACAATGCATAATTCATAATGCATTATCTAATCACCGGCGCGACGGGGTTTATTGGTTCGCATCTGACACGCCGATTAGCAGGACTGGGCGAGCGCGTCAGTATTTTTGTTCGATTCAACTCTGATCGCTCTGCAATCAAAGACGTTCTTGAAAAACTGGAACTGCACGAAGTCGATCTGCGGACGGCGAGTGCAGTCTCGCGCGTGCTCGATGGGATTGAACCATCGATCGTGTTTCATTGTGCAGCCGCAGGTGTGAGCGATCCGTTTTTGCCGCCCGATGAAGCGATTCGATCAAACGTGTATGGCACGATCAATCTGCTGCGAGCGATCAAAGGCCGCGCACAGGTGATCGTTTTGCGGACGCCGGGTGAGATCGAGGCGCTGAATGTGTATGCGGCCTCGAAAGCGGCGGCGTGGAGTTTTTGCAAAATGTATCGCCGCACGCAGGGTTGGCCGATCGCCGGTGCGATGGTTTATCAAGTCTATGGTCCGCATCAAGATCGCAAGAATGTTATCCCGGCGGCCGTTGAGGCAGCCCTGAACGATCGGGATTTTGCGATGACCTCGGGCCGGTCACAGCGCGACTGGATTTACATCGATGATGTGATCGATGCCTTGATCGCGCAAGCCAAGGCCGATCGATTTGATGTGAACTCGATCGAGATTGGAACGGGCAACACATTGAGTGTGCGCGAAATGGTCGAGAAAGTTTATCAGCTGATCGGGCGCACTGGAAAACCGATTGTTGGGGCGCTGCCTGATCGGCCCGGCGAAGTGGAAATTCAACAATCCAATAGCGCACCTGCCACATCGATCTTGAACTGGCGAGCCAGAACGTCGATCGATGACGGCTTGAAGGCAACGATTCAATGGATGCAGAAGTAAACGATCGAGATTCAAAACAAAAACGTGCGGCAGACTTGCGCGAGGAAATTTTGTCGAAAGTCGCGGAGTATTATCAGCTCAAGCACGCCGATCGATCGTTCACGCCGGGTGAATCGTTGGTGCATTATGCAGGGCGCGTGTTCGATGAGCATGAGCTGATCAACGGCGTCGATGCGGTGCTGGAATTTCAATTGACACATGGCCGCTTTGGCCGCGAGTTCGAAAAGAAACTCGGCGCGTTTCTGGGCATGCGCGAAGTGATTCCGGTGAATTCCGGATCGTCGGCCAACTTAATTGCCGTTTCAACTTTGTGCGCGCAGCAATTGCACAACGGGCTGCGACCCGGCGATGAAGTGATTACGCCCGCGGTAACGTTTCCGACGACACTCGCGCCGATCGTGCAGAATCGATTGATACCGGTTCTGGTCGATTGCCAACTCGGCAATTACAACATCGACGTCGATCAATTGGAAGCGGCGTATTCCAATAAAGTTCGAGCGATGTTCATTCCGCACACATTAGGTAATCCCGTCGAGATGGACAAGGTTGTCGAGTTTGCGAAGAAGCATGAATTATTTTTGATCGAAGACACGTGCGATGCGTTGGGCAGCACGTACGACGGAAAGATGTGCGGCACGTTCGGACATTTGGCGACGTTGAGTTTTTATCCGGCGCATCATATTACGATGGGCGAGGGCGGTGCGGTCTACACACACAGCCGCCGCTTGGCGCGGCTCGCGCGCGTGATGCGTGATTGGGGCCGCGATTGTTTCTGCGGCTACGATAATCCGGCGAATGGGAAGTGTGGTCATCGCTTTGATTGGAAGATCGATGGCAGCGACGAGCCGTATGATCATCGTTACTTGTATACCGAGATCGGTTACAACTTAAAACCGACCGATCTACAAGCCTCGATCGCGGTCGCGCAGCTCGATAAGCTGCCAGTGTTTATCGAGAAGCGGAAGAAGCACTTCCGTATGTTGTTCGATCATTTGCAGAAGTATCAGGATTACTTGCAGCTGCCGACATGGTCAGCTAAAGCCGATCCGGCCTGGTTCGCGTTTCCGATCACCGTTCGATCGAATGCGCCGTTCAATCGGACAGCGCTCACCAAATTCTTGGAAGCGCAGCGCATCGAAACGCGATCGTTGTTTGCGGGCAATATCTTGAGCCAGCCCGGCTATCGTAATATCGAGCGGAGAGTGATCGGTGATCTGCCCAATGCGGATATTGTTTTGCGCCGAACTTTTTTCGTCGGTGTGTATCCGGGTTTGGATGAAGTGCAGATTGAATACATGTTGAGCATGTTCGATAAGTTTTTTAATTCAATGCACAATGCATAGTGCATAATGCACAATTCTCAATTATGCATTCATCAGGATTTTTCTTTGCCCAAATTATCCATCATCCTCTGCATGTACAATGAAAAAGCAAGCGCGTTGGCAGTCATCGACAAAGTCCGATCGATTTCGCTCAGTGAGGGTTGGTCGAAAGAGATCATCGTCGTCGACAATTTTTCGATCGACGGCACGCGCGAACTATTGCGGCAATTACCGTATAACGACGTTCGCGTGATTTATCAGCCGCGCAACTTGGGCAAAGGCGCATCGATCCGCACCGGTTTCCGCCAAGCGATCGGTGAGTATGGCGTGATTCAAGATGCGGACTTTGAATATGATCCGGCGGAGTTGTCCGTGCTGACGGCGAAGGCGACTGAGACTGGTGCCGAGGCGGTGTTCGGCTCTCGCACGGCAGGCGGGCGGCACATTTACAAATACAAGCAGAACTATTGGGGCGTGAAAGTTCTGACGACGATTACCAATATTTTATTCGGCGGTCATTTGACCGATGTGGCTGTGGCGACGAAGATGGTTAAGCGCGATGTGTTTCAGTCGCTCGATCTGAAAGGCTCGTCGTTCGATCTGGATTTTGAACTGCCGTGCAAGTTGCTGAAGCGCAGATATTCGATCGCCGAAGTTCCCATATCTTACAAGCCGCGCACAATCGCTGAAGGTAAAAAAATTCGCTGGACGGATGGCCTGCATGCGCTGGCTGTTATTTTGCGTGAACGGTTTACGCGGTAATACACGACGTCATTGCGAGCCGCGCAGCGGCGTGGCAATCTCAGCTCAATACAGACAAGATTTTTAGGAGTAGTATGAACATCGTGGTCACTGGCTCGATCGCCTATGATTACATCATGTCCTTTCCGGGACGCTTCCGCGATCACATTTTGCCGGAGCAGTTGGACAATCTCAGCCTGAGTTTCCTCGTCGATTCGATGAAGAAGCAGCGCGGCGGCACAGCGGCGAACATCGCGTACAACCTCGCTTTGTTGGGCGAGCGGCCGTGTGTGATGGCGACGGCCGGCCAGGATTTCGGTGAATATCGAGTGTGGCTGGAAGAGCACGGCGTCGATACGTCGGCCATCAAACAATACGATGATGAGTTCACCAGTTCGTTCTTTGTCAGCACCGATAGGGATCAAAAGCAGATCGCTAATTTTTATACCGGCGCCATGGCGCGGGCCAGCGAACTCTCGTTTAAGCAATTGAATTCCGCCCAGCCGGATCTCGTCATCATCTCGCCGAATGATCCGAGTGCGATGAAAGCTTACGCGCTTGAATGCAAGGCGTTGGGCATTCCCTATGTCTATGATCCCAGTCAGCAGATCGTCCGGTTGAGCGACGAAGATTTGCTGCAGGGCATCGACGGCAGCCGTATGTTGATCGTCAACGATTACGAGTTCGAGATGCTGCGCGGTCGATTGCATTTAGCTGAAAGTGATGTTCTCCAGCGCACCCAAACATTGATTATTACTCGCGGCGAAAACGGTTCGACGATTGCCACACAAACGGATCGCGTCGATGTTCCGCCGGTCCTGACCGAGCGCCAAGTCGATCCGACGGGCGTGGGCGATGGCTATCGCGCCGGACTCATGAAAGGCATGGCGCTGGGCTTGCCGTGGGAGATTGCCGGTCGAATGGGCGCGCTCGCCGCGACGTATGTGCTGGAGCATATGGGTCCGCAGAGCCATTCATACACGCGCGATGAATTTGTGCAGCGTTATCGTGCACATTTTATCGACAGCGGTGCGTTAGATAAGTGGGAGTGACGGGTGATGCGTGATAAGTGATAAGATTTCACCCATCACGTGTCTCGCATCAGCATGGAAGTTATCTCGTTAACGGATCGAACTTATATCCGTTCTTTCCTTGAAACCGATCGCGATTGGTCCGCTTATGCGCTGGGCGATCTCGATCCTGAACTTTACCAACAGTGTGAATGGTTCGGCGCTGAGGACGATGGTCGATTACGATCGATCGTGCTGCTGTTCAAAGGTCTTGAGCCGCCCGTGATCTTTTCGATCGGTGAGGCCAGCGGGCTCGATCAGATTCTCGATCGGTTGATGCGCGCCCGATCGGTTTATCTCAGCATTCGCGAAGATCATTTGCGCGCGATCGAAACGCATTACCATATCAGCCAGCGTGACTCGATGTGGCGCATGGTCTTGAAGCCGAGTGAGTTTCGATCGCTCGAAGGGGAAGCGATCGATCTTCAGTTAGCAGACATCGATGAACTAACTCGTTTATACGCGCTCGGCGGCGGTGATGCGTTTACTCGATCTCAATTACGCAGCGGAGTGTTCTACGGGCTCAGGAAAAACGATCGGATTGCCGCCGTAGCCGGAACGCATATGGTCTCGATCGAACAGAGTGTGGCGGCCGTCGGCAACGTCATGACCGATCCTGATCATCGTAATCATGGTTATGCATCGATCGTGACCAGCGCCGTGTGTGCTGAATTGATCCGGCGCGGGATTCGAACCATCGCCTTGAATGTCTCTCAATCGAATCTAGCCGCGATTCGTATGTATAAAAAGTTGGGCTTTAAGAAGGTTGTACCGTTTTATGAGGGCCTTGCCTTGCGAAGAGAAAATAGAACTCAAAAATCAGAAATGGAGTTGCAATGACAGTCGAACATCACGTTAAGAAATTAGATTTAGCCACAGGTGGTCGTTACCGTATCGAGTGGGCCGAGCAGGAAATGCCGGTGCTGCGATCGATCAGGACGCGCTTCGAAAAAGAGAAACCGTTGAAGGGTCTGCGCATCAGTGCGTGTCTGCATGTGACCACCGAGACTGCGAACTTGATGCACACCCTGCAATTAGGCGGTGCGGATATTGTGCTGTGTGCGTCGAATCCGTTGAGCACGCAGGACGATGTGGCCGCCTCGCTCGTCGCGAACTATGAGATTCCGGTGTACGCGATCAAGGGTGAAGACAACAACACCTACTATCAGCACATCAAAGCCGCACTCGATCATCAGCCGCACATGACGATGGATGACGGCGCCGATTTGGTTTCGCTGTTGCACAAAGAGCGGACGGAGTTGTTGAAGGATGTTTATGGTGGCACTGAAGAGACGACGACGGGCGTTATTCGCTTGCGCGCCATGGCGAAAGAAGGCGCGTTGAAATTCCCGATTGTCGCGATCAACGATGCGAATACCAAGCACATGTTCGACAATCGCTACGGCACCGGCCAGTCCACGCTCGATGGCGTGATCCGCGCGACGAACGTTTTGCTGGCGGGCAAGACGATTGTGGTGGGTGGCTACGGTTGGTGCTCACGCGGCATCGCGCAGCGCGCGCATGGCATGGGCGGGCATGTGATCGTCACCGAAATCGATCCGCTCAAGGCGCTGGAAGCGGTGATGGATGGCTTCGAAGTGATGACGATGGCCGAGGCCGCGCCGAAAGGCGACATCTTCATCAGCGCGACCGGCGACATCCACGTGATCGATACGCCCCACTTCGAGCGCATGAAAGACGGCGCGCTGGTCGCCAACTCCGGTCACTTCAACGTCGAGATCAATATTCCCGCGCTGGAGAAATTATCGAATGGCGCGCCGCGCAAAGTGCGCGAGTTCGTCGATCAATACACGCTGAAAAGCGGCAAGAAGATCAATTTGTTAGGCGAAGGCCGCTTGATCAATCTCGCCGCCGCCGAAGGCCATCCCGCCTCGGTGATGGATATGTCGTTTGCGAATCAGGCGCTGTCGGCGGAATACATGGCGAAGAACGCCAAGTCGCTGAAGCCGGCTGTTTATTCGGTGCCCGAAGATATCGATAAGGAAGTGGCGCGCTTGAAGCTGGCCGCGATGGGTGTGAAGATTGATACGCTTACACCGGAACAGGCCAAGTACTTGGAGTCATGGCAAGAAGGCACCTAAAGAATTTCTGATCTTTGATTTCTAATCTGTGATTTGCATAGTCCGATTGTTGATCTCTTGAT
Source organism: Anaerolineae bacterium (assembly GCA_041497495.1). Taxonomy (GTDB): domain Bacteria; phylum Chloroflexota; class Anaerolineae; order Fen-1058; family Fen-1058; genus JBGQGR01. The sequence continues at coordinate 8,252 of JBGQGR010000009.1, forward strand.
TGACAATCGGACTTCTTGTGTGTGATTGAGAGGATGCATACAATCTGTGAAATCCGTGCCACACCTGCACTGCATCCGTATTGCGGTGCAAGTGTCCGTGGTTTTCAATAAACTCTTTGCCGCATCAAAGTAAATCCGGTATAATACTTGCGAAATTTCGAACAGGACACAAATTTTGCGGGCATTGATTACAGGCGCGGCGGGTTTTGTCGGCGGTCATCTGGCCGATGTCATTCAGATCGGGACCGATTGGCAAATATGGGGCACGATCCTGGGAGTCGAGGATCCCCGATCGGTGCCTGCGGATGTTTCGATTCTTAAAGTCGATCTGCGCGATCCCGATCAAATCCGCGCGGCGATCGAGCAAGCTCAACCCGATTTTATTTTCCATCTCGCGGGTCAAGCCTATGTGCCGCAATCGTGGAACGATCCCTGGGATACTTACGAAACCAATATTCGATCTCAGTTAAACTTACTGCAAGCCGTTTCAGCGATCGGCCTCAAGCCCAAGATCATGGTGGTGGGATCGAATGAAGAGTATGGCTGGGTGAGTGAGTCCGATCTCCCGATCGACGAAGATACTCCGCTGCGTCCCAATAGCCCTTATTCCGTCAGCAAGATCGCACAGGATTTTATGGGTTTGCAATATTTTCTCGATCGGGATTTGCCGGTGGTGCGGGTGCGCCCGTTCAATCATATCGGTCCGCGGCAGAATGAGCGCTTTGTCGCGCCGTCATTTGCCAAACAGATTGTCGAGATCGAACGCGGCCTGATGCCCCCGGTGTTGAAATTGGGTTACATGTTGGCTCGCCGCGATTTTACTGATGTGCGTGATATGTGTCGCGCCTATGTTCTGGTTGTGCAAAAAGGCGAGCCAGGTGAAGTGTATAACATTGGATCGGGCCAAGCCCGATCGGTACGCGAGCTGCTCGATATTATGCTGGCGCACAGTTCGATCAAGGTGACGGAAGAGTACGATCCATCGAAAATGCGGCCCAGCGATGTGCCGGTCTCGTATTGCGATCCGACGAAGTTTAAGCAGCACACTGGCTGGGAGCCGCGCATCACGTTCGAGCAGACCGTGCTCGATGTCTTGAATGATTGGCGAAAAAGAATTCAATGAACAATGACAAATGCCCAATGACAAATGACAAACGATCGGCAGCAATTGGTCGTTTGTTCTTGGTCGTGGGCCACAAAGGAAATATTCGTGAGCAATAAACGCGCACTCATTACAGGTATCACCGGCCAAGATGGATCATACTTGGCTGAATTTCTGCTCGACAAAGGCTACGAAGTCATCGGTATGGTGCGCCGCACCAGCACGATCAACTTCGATCGCATCAAGCATATCCAGGATAAAGTGGAGATTGTGCAGGGCGATCTGCTCGATCAAAGTTCGCTGATCGAGATTTTGCGCGAACACAAACCGCAGGAAGTTTATAATCTCGCCGCTCAATCGTTTGTGCCGACCTCGTGGAAGCAGCCGACATTGACCGGCGAATTCACCGCGCTGGGTGTGACGCGCATGCTGGAAGCCGTGCGCACGGTCGATCCGTCGATTCGTTTTTATCAAGCCTCGAGCAGTGAAATGTTCGGCAAGGTGCAAGAAATTCCACAGACCGAAAAGACACCGTTTTGGCCCCGCAGTCCGTATGGCGTCGCCAAAGTGTACGGCCACTGGATTACGGTGAACTATCGGGAAAGCTATAACCTGTTTGCCTGCTGTGGAATTTTGTTTAATCACGAATCGCCACGGCGCGGTCTCGAATTCGTGACGCACAAAATCAGTCATGCGGTTGCTAAAATTAAATTGGGTCAGGCCCAAGATTTGCACTTGGGCAATCTTGAATCGAAACGCGATTGGGGCTTTGCGGGCGACTACGTCCGCGCCATGTGGTTGATGCTGCAAGAAGATCAGCCGGATGATTACGTGATCGCCATGGGCGAGACGCATTCCGTACGCGAGTTCTGTGAATTGGCTTTCGATCACGTTAGCTTGAAGTGGGACAAGTATGTGGTGCAAGACAAAGCCTTCATGCGGCCCGCTGAGGTAGATCACTTGATCGGCGATCCAAGCAAAGCCGGATCGAAATTGGGCTGGGAGCCGACGGTATCGTTCCCGGAGTTGGTCAACATGATGGTCGATGCTGATCTGGAAGCGCTAAAGAAGAACGGAGCATAACTCATGCAAGAGGCTGTGATCAAATTCGGTACGGATGGCTGGCGCGGACAAATTGCCGATGATTATACGTTCGCCAATGTGCGCCGCTGCGCGCAAGGCTTTGCTTCGTATCTTCAAGCGAAGAAGCTGGCCGATCGTGGTGTGGTTGTTGGCTACGATAAGCGTTTTGATTCAGAATACTTTGCGGCAGCCTGCGCTGAAGTGTTAGCGGCCAATGGCATTAAAGTCTGGCTGACCAACGGCCCCACACCAACGCCCGTGATTTCATATTCGGTTGTTCATCACCAGGCGGGCGGTGCGATCAACATCACCGCCTCGCACAATCCGCCGACCGACAACGGTTTCAAAGTGCGCGATCCGAACGGTGGCGCGATCGATCCGGCTGGTCTCACCGAGATCGAGTCACGCATTCCTGCAAGCGATGCGGTGAAGTCAATGCCGATCGATGAGGCGAGGTCCAAAGGTATTGTCACTGTGCTCGATGCGTCGCTGCCTTACATTGAGCATCTCAAAGACTTGATCGATCTGGAGCCGATCAAGAACGCCGGGCTAAAGATCGTCGTCGAGCCGATGTGGGGCAATGGGGCGGGGTGGTTTACCCGGTTGTTAAGCGGCGGCAAAACGCAAGTCATCGAGATTCACAATGAGCGCAATCCGATCTTCCCCGAGATGTCCCGACCCGAACCGATTCCACCGAACGTGAATGTCGGGTTGAAGAAGACCGTCGAATTGAAAGCCGATGTCTGTCTGATCACCGATGGCGATGCGGATCGCATGGGCATCGGCGATGAGCATGGCCGCTTCGTCAATCAACTGGAAGTCTACGCGCTGCTGGCCTTATACTTCTTGGAAATTCGTAAAGAGCGCGGCGCAATCGTCAAGACGTTGAGCACGACATCGATGTTGGAGAAACTTGGCAAGTTATATAACGTACCCGTGATTCAAACCGGGGTCGGCTTCAAATACGTGGCACCCAAGATGATCGAAACGAATGCGATGCTCGGCGGCGAAGAATCGGGTGGCTTTGCCTTTCGCGGCAACGTGCCGGAACGCGATGGCATTCTTGGAAACTTATATATGCTGGACTTTCTGGTCAAGACGGGTAAGACGCAAAGTCAACTGCTCGAATATCTTTTCAGCAAAGTCGGTCCGCACTTTTACGATCGTATCGACACGCGCTGCACCCCAGAACAGCGCGATGCTGTAAAAGACCGTGCCGTCAATGCCAAACCTGCGACGATCGGTGGCTTGAAGTTTACCGGGCTTGATACCACTGATGGCTTCAAGTTCATGATGGGTGACGATGGCTGGATGTTGATCCGATTATCCGGCACCGAACCGATCGTGCGGGTGTATACCGAGACGACGCATCAAGATAAAGTGCAGGCGATCTTGCAAGATGGCTTGAAGATTGCTGGTTTGAAGTAAAGAGCCGTGCGAAGGTTTTAGGAACACATCGATGTCGTCCCACGCAACCTTCGCAAGGTTAGTTGACACTCACTGTCATCTCGATTGGAACAAATTTGATCCCGATCGAGATCAAGTGGTTCAGCGCGCGATCGAGGCGGGTGTCACGCGGATGATCACGATCGGCGTGGATATTCCATCCAGCCAGCGCGCGATCGAGTTAGCGGAAAAATATCCAGCCGTGTACGCCGCGATCGGTGTGCATCCAAATGATTGCGGCGATTTTAGTAAGAATGCGCTTAATCAAGTTCGATCGCTCGCGCGCCACGCAAAGGTTGTCGCGATCGGCGAAATTGGTTTGGACTATTATTGGCAGAAAACCGCTAAGGATCAGCAGGCGCGCGCTTTTGAAATGCAGTTAGACTTGGCGGCCGAGGTTCAAAAGCCGGTCATTATTCACAATCGGGAAGCGACCGCTGACGTAATGCGTATGTTGTCCCAACGCCGTAACATCGGCGTGCTGCATTCGTTCTTTGAATCGATCGGAGTCGCGCAGCAAGCGATCGGGCTGGGATACTCAATCGGGTTTACCGGACCAATCACGTTTAAGAAGGCCGATCGAGAACGCGAAGTTGCCCAAGAAGTTCCGATCGATCGAATCTTGATCGAAACAGATGCGCCGTTCTTGACGCCGGAACCGCATCGAGGCAAGCGGAATGAGCCCGCGTATGTGAAGCATGTGGCGGAGATGATCGCGCAAGTAAAAGGTTTGACGTTCGATGAAGTTGCGCGACAGACAACGTTGAATGCAGAAAAGTTATTTGGTTTAGGATAGATTGTTTTGACACCGTTAACGGTACTTGATCCCATCAAAGATGACTTGCGGCGCGTGGAGGCCAAACTGCGCGAGACGCCGCAATTGAACGAAGTTGAATTCGATCTCGTGTCGAAAGCGATCGATCATTTGTTTAGCAGCGGCGGCAAGCGTATTCGACCGTCGTTAGCGCTGCTGACCGGCCGCCTATATCCGGCTGATCTCGACAAGATTGTTTCGCTGGCGGCCGCCGTCGAAATGCTGCACACTGCGACCCTGGTACATGACGATGTCGTCGATGGCTCGCTGTTGCGACGCGGCAATCCGACATTGAATGCTAAGTGGTCACCCGGCGCGACGATTCTCACGGGCGATTACGTGTTCGCCCGCGCGGCCGATCTCGCCGCACAGACTGACAATGTACGCGTCATGCAGATTTTTGCGCGCACGCTGATGACGATTGTCAGCGGCGAACTGCGCCAACAGTTCAGCGATAATGAGCAGCGGCAGACGCGTGAGGATTACTTCAAACGTATCTATGCCAAGACGGCCTCCATGTTCGAATTGGCGACCGAAGCTTCCGGCGTTTTGATCGGCGCACGCGAAGATGAAATTAAAGTCTTGAAAGATTTCGGCCACGATTTGGGCATCGCGTTTCAGATCATGGATGATGTGCTGGATTTGACCGGCGATGCATCGCAGGTGGGCAAGCCCGTGGCGCATGATTTGCGCGAAGGCATTGTGACGCTGCCCGTCATCGATTATTTGTTGATGCAGCCCGGCGATCGTCGCGTGGATGATATGTTGAATGATGGCTGGCGCGATGATGCGCATGTGCTGCCGATCGTCGTGGCCGTTCGCGCGTCCGGTGCGATTGATATGGCCATGAACGAGGCGCGGAGCTATGTGCGCGGCGCGCAAGCGGCTCTGGGGCATTTGCCCGATAGCGAAGCGCGCCAAGCGATGCTCGATTTAGCTGAGTATGTGGTGGTCCGCAGTTATTAATGACCGCCGACGGCAGACCGCAGTTGGTGTGTTGCTGAATTGATTCCTCGCGACGGCTGACAGGCCGTCGTTTTGTTCAAGACCATGATTGATCTTTCGATTGTGATCCTCAACTGGAATGTGCGCGATCTGCTCGATCGATGCTTGGCGTCGATTAAATCCGATCGATTCTCGTTCGAAACGATCGTGGTCGATAACGCCTCGACCGACGACAGTGTTGAGATGGTTCGAGCGAAATATCGGGAAGTGATGGTCATCGCCAACTCGATCAATCGCGGTTTTACGGGCGGCAACAATCAAGGGCTGCAAGCGGCGCAAGGTCGATATGTGATGGTGCTTAATCCCGATACCGAATTGATCGAAGATGCGATCGATCGAATGATCGATTATCTTGATGCACACGCAGCGGTGGGCGCGATCGGGCCGCAATTACTGAACCCCGATCGATCGATCCAGTCTTCGCGGCGGCGTTTCCCAACGATGATGACGGGCTTCTTCGAAAGCACGTGGCTGCAAGGCGTTGCTCCAAGATCGATCTTGCGTCGCTTCTATATGGCTGATGTTTTGCCTGATAAGACGCAGGAAGTTGATTGGTTGACTGGCGCATGCACGATCTTCCGTCAGAGCGTGATCGATCAAGTTGGTGTGTACGATGATCAGAATTTCTTCATGTATTCGGAAGAAATCGATCTGTTTAAGCGGATCAAATCGGCTGGCTGGAAGATCGTCTACTTGCCCGAAGCACAAGTGATTCACTACATCGGCCAGAGCAGCGCTCAAGTCGTTGCTGCGCGGCATCTGTATTTTCAAACGAGCAAAGTGCATTACTTCCGCAAGCATCACGGTCGATTCAAAGCAGCGCTCATTCGCATCTTTTTGCTGGCCTCTTATCTTTGGCAAATCGTGCTGGAATCGATTAAAGGGCTGCTGGGCAGCAAACGATCGATGCGGCGCGAACGTGTGAAAGTATATTGGCAGGTTATTCGATCGGGGCTGAAGTAGAGTGTTATCACAGGGACTCGAGCCATTAGGCGGTTGAGTTGTTGCACTGATCGGGCTAAAGCCTCGATTCCAATGTTTTGGGGGCGTTTCGATGAAGATCGGATTGATCACGGGTGAATATCCGCCGATGCAGGGCGGCGTTGGCGATTTCACGCGTGAATTGGCCCGCGCCATGATCGATCTGGGGCATGACGCGCAGGTGATAACTCAAAATGGGGCGAGTAGCACGGAGCATACCGGAATCGTCGTGCATCGAGCAGTTGATTCATGGGGAATGAAATGTTGGTGGGAAATTGCGAAAGTTTCACGCGATAATCATTTGGAAATTCTGAATGTTCAATATGAGCCTGCGGCTTACTCAATGCGAGTTGGCATCAACTTTCTGCCGAGTGCTTTCGTGCGTCGCTCGATCAAGTTGCCCATCATCACTACGTTTCATGATTTACTCTTGCCGTATCTTTTTCCCAAAGCCGGATCGCTGCGCCGGACAGTGGTCGAGTATCTTGCGCGTCACAGCGATGCGGC
>JBGQGR010000010.1:0-14791 GCA_041497495.1 Anaerolineae bacterium
CAACCCGATCGATAACGCCGCCTCTGACGGCAGCAATGACTGGATCGGTTACGCGGTGCTTGGCGGCGACATCAATAACGATCAGCGTGATGATCTGATCGTCGGCGCGCCGAACTTATCGGATGACTTTGACGGCGGCGTGAATGACACCGGACGCGTCTTCGCGTTGTACAACAATCACACGCGACGTACAGGCCTGATCGATCTGCTAACGATTACGCCGAGCCTCGAAATTCGATCATGGCTGAATCAGCAGCATATCAGTCAATCGTTTGCTGCAGCCGATGTGACCGGCGACAACGCTAACGATCTGATCATCGGCGCGTCGGGCGCGGCGAACTTCAACGTGACGGGTACCGTCTTCATATTCGCGGGCGGCGCGGGTCTCTCCGGGGTGCGCACGCTCTCGCCGACGATGCAGGCGAACTACCGCATCCGCTCGGATCAGAACACGAGCACGTTCGGCGGCGCGAACGCGCTGGCCGCGGGGCAACTGAACAACAGTGGACCGAGCGATCTGGCTGTGGGCGAATCAAATGCCACAGTCCTTGGGCGAGCGAATGCCGGCGCTGTGTATGTTTTCTTCGGCAGTAGTTCGCTGCCTGCGGTCTGGGATATGCGCGTGCTGTCGCCGAGTCTCTCGATCTATGGGGAACAGGCGAACGATGGATTGGGTAAAGTGGCGTTGGGGGATGTGAACGGTGATGGCAAGTTGGACTTAGTCGCGCGCTCGTCTTCCAAAGTATATATCTTCTACGGCCCGCTCTCGACCGGCGTGCGCGATCTGGCATCGATCTCTGCCAGTGCAACGATCACGGGTCTCGGCAGCGGTCCATTGGCCGTCGGCGATGTCGATGGTGATGGCCAAGCGGATATTCTCACCGGCAATGGGAATGAGGTCGTGTTGATTCGTGGCGGAACGCTGGCGTCAACTCAAAACGTGTCGGCCGTCGCGGTCGATCACATCACCGGCCTCAGCGCTTCAGCCCTGCGCGCGTTCGACTGGAATCACGATGGTAAAGCCGACATGATCGTCGGCGATTCGTCCAACAATCGCGCATTTGCCTTCATGGGCAGCGCGGCAGCGATCGGGACCGCCGGCATTCTCGATCGCGCCGATTGGATTATCGCTGGCGAGAAATCAACTGATCAATTCGGTTATTCGATTGGCAGCGGCGATCTCGACGCCGACGGCCTCAATGATTTGATCATCGGTTCGCGCTCGCACGTGCTGGCCGATCGCGCCGATCCGCATTTCAACGATGCAGGTGGGGTCTACGTCTTTTACTCGTCCCAGCCGCCTGTCAGTGCAAGCATTGCTGGGCCAACTAAAGGCAGACCTGATTCAACCTATCTCTTTACCGCCACGATAAGCCCGATCACGACTACAGTGCCGATGACTTACTTCTGGCAAGCCACCAGCCAGTCTTCAATCACCCACGTGAGTACCGGATTGAGTGACACAATCTGGTTTAGCTGGACATCAGGGATGATCGGCACTCAATGGATCACCGTTACGGCTATCAACGCCGGGGGCGGCGCTGCCAGTACGCACCTCATTACCATCGATCTAATCAAGGTCTATCTGCCGTTGACGTTGAAGACTCACTGACAATAGCAGATTGAATGCACAGTGCTCACTTCCGAACTCTGCACTGTGCATTATGTATTAACAATTCTTCATTGCTTCACGATCGCAACGGCATACCAGCCGCTGCCCAGCGGATCCGCTTTCGCGACAAGCGTCACGGTATCACCCACTTTAGGTAAGTAGGCCGCGTCAGGTAATTTCTGAAGAGTCGAATCAAACCGGAACGAAGTTGTTTCGCCCTGCTGACCGACTACATCGAAGTGATCCGCAGTCACGTTCGCAATCAGGCCCACGTAGTGCGTCCGCTCCGGACTCTGCGGCACGACGACGACTTTGCGCACGACGAGCTGTCCGTTGATCTTCTGCGCCCACACGGCAACCTTATCGCCCGGCTTCAAGCGATCGATCGCCGACGATCCGGTTTCAACACCGGCCGTGCCGTTGATCGTCAACAGCTGCAGACCTTCACGCGTTTGCAGGCTCAAGCTGTCGCTGCCGATCGCTTGCAGCACACCGACCACGCCTACACGATCTGCATTCGCATTCACCGCTGAACTATTCACTGCCGCTTGCGCATTCGCCGCGTTCTGCGGAGCGATGACTTGCGATGTGTTGTTGTTGAAACCGACACCTAATACCATACTGCCCACCAAGACCACAATCGCGATAGCAATAAGCAACACCAATATCTTTTTCATTTTTCTGCCTCCGAGATTTATAGAGATCGTTATTCGATCCAAGATATTTCAATGATACAACACTTGCCGAGCTAAGTCGATAGCACGTTGGAGTAAGTACCCACCGCTAGCGATCGAGCGCGAGATCATCGCTACATCTAGCCTGCAATAATGACAAATGAACAAATGACAAAAGGGAACGTCATTGCGAGAAGGGCGAAGCCCGACGAAGCAATCTCCGTGATCATCGGACAAGTTTGCTTCGACTTGCTTCGCAAGTCTCGCAATGACGCTGTGAACTATGGTCTGTGGTCTGCTTGCCCTAATAGCGTAGCGGAAAGGGTCGTCCGCAGTTTAGGGCTGATACAACACCGTGAGGATGATATACACCTGCTCACCCGCCGCATCGCTGGCGATCACTTCGAGGACATTCGGACCTTCCTGCAGAGGAACGGACACACTGAAGCGGCCTTGAGCGTTCGCGATCGCGACTGCGTCATTCACACTGACGACTGCGCCGGGTGACGTTCGACCGATCACCAACACGGGCGAGACCCGCAACGTTTCACCATCGTGCGGAGTTTCAAGCGTCAACGTAAACGCCGAAGACGGTGTTGGTGTATCAACCACCGCTAACGTCGGCGGAGGTTGTGGAATAACGATCGTCGGCGGCGGAGGCGTGAACAGCGCCGGATCGATGTTTACCACTTCAGGTGTGGTAGTCGAATTGACGGCTGGCAGCGCCGTCGATCGAGTTTGCAACGGCGTCTTGGTCGATCCGGTGCCGAACGGCGAATAGACCGTTACCGAGATGTGCGAATTATCCGTACTCGGATTGCTTTGCACGGCACGCGATAAGATACCGCTGGTGTAAATGTAATAGGCGATCAATACGATCGCGGCAAGAGCAAGAAGGTTTTTCATAGTTTCGGGATTACGTGATTAAGCGATACGTGATGCGTGAGAGACATTATACCTGTTTTGGTTTTGTCATTCCGGACTACCCTTCGACTTCGATCAAGTCAGGCGCGAAGAATCTCTATGCATTTGATTCCTGCCTCTATGTCTTAGTGACACAATACCAACTACTAGTCCTACGAGCAAACCGGCACCCGGAAAAGCAAACATCATGAAGTAGCTACTATAGGCGCTGACTGGATGCGACCACTCCCAGACGTCGTTAGATCGATCTAAAACATAGGCATATTTACTAAAGCCGTCTCCATAGTCCGTTCTTGCCTGAATACAGCTCACAGAGTTTATTGGCGGATTCGCCAAGAAGAAAAATTCAGGTAAAGAAAAATTGCACGGCTTTGTAACTTCACCAGCGAAGTGAATATCTGTTGGCGCCTGATCTTGTATCCAGCATTCGCCCTTCCAACTTGTGCAGCGATAAGTTTTGCCATCGGTGGCGTTGGCATAGATGTCTCCACGGCCAGCCATCGCAAGTTCTCCGAATTTAACAGGAACAATTGGCAATTTGCGCCACTGTTGAAAATAACCGGCATCAATCACTCGCCATACTAATACGCCCAACACAAGTCCAAGAAGGATGAACGCGGCCAATTGCAGAATCTTGTCGAGGAAGAATGTAGTGATGCGCATAGGACAGAACTTATCCTTTTCTCTCCTGCATGTATTTTAAATTTATTGCGTCACTTCGATGTGAACCGGATCGCCCTGCAACGTCTGCCCCTGATCATCGATCGCCGTCACGGTGATGGTGTGCGAGCCGAGCCGCAGCGTCCAAAATGTTCGCGCCGGAACGGAGGTGAATTGATCGATCGCTTGGCCGTCGACGAAGATCGTCAGTCGCGTGATGCGAACTCCATCGGCGGCAATGGCCTGCACCGGAATGCGCTGGGTATCGATCGGCGTTTGGGGCGTCAGGTGATAGATCGTGCCATTGTCCGGTCGAGTGATTTTTATTTGGAAATTACCAACTGCGGTCTGCGGTCTGTCGTCTGCGGTCGACGCTATTGTTAACTGTGGAATTCCATTATCGCGCGCCCACTCCTGCGCTTCGGCGGGCAAGACCAAATACACTTTCGTCTGAACTCGATCGGGCGGCGTGGATTGATCGGCAGGCAAACCGGTCGCCACATCGATCTTGATCGGGCGATATAAATTATCGGGCTGAGTCGGTTGTGTGCCTTGAATGAAAACTTCGCGCTGAGTGAATGGACAATACGGCGTCGGCAGCAGGCCCGATGTCGCGCACACATCTAGATCGATCAAACCTGCAGGCCGCACAAAGTTTTGCGCGGGCTTGCCTTTCAGAGCGGCCAACATGAAATCGTGCCAGATCGGTCCCGCGCCCGTTACGCCGCTGACGTGCTCCATCGGTTTGTTGTCCGCGTTGCCGACCCACACACCTGTCACGAGATCGGGCGTGTAACCGAGCGTCCAGTTGTCGCGCCAATCTGTCGTCGTGCCCGTCTTGGCCGCCGCCGGCCGATCGAGCCGCAGCACACTGTATTCGCCGAAGCCCGGCGCGCGCGCAGTGTTGTCGCTCAAGATGTCGGTGATCAAATACGCCACGCGCGGATCGATCACTTGTGCGCCTTGTTGCGGCGACGCTTTATACAATACATTGCCTTGCGAATCACTCACTTGCAAAACCGCAACCGGATCGATCTTGTGGCCGCCGTTGGCAAACGCACAGAAGGCACTCACCATATCGATCAATCGAACTTCGCCGCCGCCTAGTGTGAGCGATAAGCCATATCGATCCGGTTGGCCGAAGGTCGTAATGCCCAGGTTTCTGGCTAATCCGATCATTCGATCCAGCCCGATGTGCTGCAACACTTTGACCGCAGGAATATTAAATGAAGAAGCCAGCGCCGTTCGCGCCGAGACTGGGCCGTGAAAAGTGAGATCGTAATTTTTCGGCAGATAGGGATCGCCTTCGCGTGTCGGAAAAGAGGATCGTACATCTAAGATCATCGTCGCTGGCGACAAGGGCGCAGGCGCAGTCGGATCGAACGCGGCTGCATACGTGATCGGCTTGATGCTCGATCCCGGCTGTCGATGCGCCAGCGTGGCGTTGACCGCGCCATCGATCTGCGCGTCGAAGTAATCCGGGCTGCCGAGCATCACATAGATCTCGCCATCGATCGGATTCATCACCAGCGCCGCGGCATCGTTCACATTCTTGCCCGGTTGATCAGGTTGGTCTTTGGTAAGATTCGCAAGCTGCCGCTGGACGATCGATTGCGCCGTGTTCTGCAGATCGAGATCGAGCGTGGTTGTCACGATCAAGCCTTGCGTATAGATCGCTTCCAGTCCATATCGATCTTCAAGCCACTGACGAACGTACGCCACGAAGTGCGGCGCTTCGATCGGAAACGGCACCGACGCAAAATGCAGCAGTTCCGATCGGGCCAGCTCAGCATGATCGGACGTGATGAAGTTCTGCTTCTGCATCAGATCGATCACGACTGATTGTCGTTCTTGCGCGGCTTTCAGATCGATCAATGGATCGTAAATCGCGGGCGATTGCGGTAGTCCGGCGAGTAAAGCACACTCCGCCAGATCGAGTTGACCGACGGGCTTGCCAAAATATGTCTGCGCCGCCGCTTCGATGCCATACGCGAGATTGCCGTAATACACTTCATTCAAATAGAGATCGAGAATGTCATCTTTGCTGAATTGTTGCGTGATGCGCCACGCCAAAATACTTTCGCGCAGTTTGCGTGTGAGTGTGCGCTGAGTTCGCTCTTCGGGCGACAGCAAGAGATTGCGCGCCAATTGCTGAGTGATCGTGCTGCCGCCGCTGATCACTTCGCCGCCCTGCAAGTTGATCCAGATCGCGCGCAGGATGCCGACGATATCGACGCCGGGATGTGAATAATAATTTGCGTCTTCAGTTGCGATGGTCGCTTGCTGACAATATGGTGGAATGTCGCTCAACTTCACAGGCGTGTGTTTGCCGCGATGCGGATCGGCGATCTCGTACAGCAGCCGCCCGTATCGATCAACGATCTTGGTCGAAGTCGCGGCGGCGTGCTGATACAGCGTATCCAGCGACGGCAGATCGACGAATAGCCACGCGTAGATTCCGGCGGAGCAGATCGATCCGAGGAGAATGAAGAGGATAAGTAGTTCCTTGAGTTTACGCATCATGATAGTCTGTGCTGAGTGAATAGTAAGGAAGGAACGCCTTTACTATTCACTCAGCACAGACGCTTTATCGCGCCAATTCGTTGCTTATTGTAACTCCGCATACCCTACGGTCAACCAACGCCCCACCCCCGGCCCCTCTCCTCGCGACAAAAACAAATGCGTCGTGTGGAGAGGGGAGAGAGGCAAATTTGCTTCAATCACTCAACATGCGCTACAATGCAGGCATGAGCAGTCTGGGACGTGACGACAATTTTATACGACGAATTGTTTTACCAGTCATCCTCGCGATCACTTTGGCCGCCTTCGTCATTGTACCCGTCCTCGCTATCACCTGGTCACAGCGACCTTTCATCGGCGCGTTCATTGAGCAGACCGGCGTAGCGAGTCAAATCAATGGCGTGAACTGGCCGGCGCGATCGCTGGGCTTGCCCGGCGCGGCGCACATCATTCAGATCGATCGCACTGCTGTGCAGACCGCGCAGGATATTCGCGCGATCATCGAATCAAAATCAATCGGGGATCACATCTCGATCGATTACACGCTGATCGATGGATCGCGCGGCAGCCTCTCGAATGTTCCACTGGAATCATTTCCACTGCAAGATTTGCTGTCTAATTTTTGGCTGCCGTATTTATTAGGCATGGGCTACTTCGCGTTGGGCTGGTGGACCTATCGGGCGCGCGGCGAAACGCGTGCAGCTCGAACCTTCGCCACACTCTGCTGCGGTGTCGCGCTCATGCTCGGCCTGTTCTTCGACATGAATACCACACAGTGGTTCGTGCGCGTCTGGACGGCGGCCATGCCATTAACGGGTGCGGCGCTGGTCTCATTGGCGCTCTTGTTCCCCGAACAAATTCCGTTAGTGGATCAATATCCACGTGTGCGATTCATTCCCTACCTGCCCTCATCGCTCGTGGCGTTGTACGCCGAACTGGTGCTGTTCAATCAAAATGATCCGTTCGCTTACTTTGCCGGTTGGCGCTGGTGCTACCTCGCCATTGCCACTGGTATTCTCACGATGGTCATCACCGCCATCTATCGCCAACGCCGCAGCCGCACCATGTTAGCGCGGCAGCAAGCGCGCATCGTCGTGTGGGGCAGCGTCGTGGCGTTTGGACCGATCGCGCTCTGGTCATTGCAAGCCGCACTCACGTTAAGCATTCCTTTTTCCGCCGGACTGTTCTTCACGCCGTTGATCGCATTTCCGTTGGCGATTGCGTATGCGATTGTGCGTTATCAATTGCTGGATGTCGATCGGATTGTCAGTCAAGGCCTCGGCTACACCGCCTTAACGGCGATCGTGGTCGGCGGCTATTTGCTGACCGTCAACTTCCTGAGTCTGGTGCTGCGCCTGCAATTTGGCGCAGCCGATCCATTACCATTGGCGATTTTTGTATTTCTGCTCGTCATCGGTCTCAATCCGCTGCGCGGCCGAATTCAACGCACCATCGATCGGATCTTCTTCCGCGATCGCGTCGATTATCGCCAGGCACTGGAATCTTTTTCGCATGAACTCACCGACACGCTCGATCTCGGATCGATCCTGCTGAAAGTCCGATCGAATCTGCAGGCGACGCTGCATCCCGATCGGATGCTGGTGCATCTATACGACGAAGAAAGTCACACGTATTTTGAAGTCAGCGATGATGAATTCGAAGCACCGACGCTCGGCATCGAATCGCCGTTGGTGCAGCGGCTGGCGCGCGAGAATCACGTGCTGTATTTGATGCCGAACGCGCCGCTGCCGATCGATCTGCAGCCCGATCGCGCGCGCGTCACTTCATTGAACACGCCGGTGTTTGTGCCGCTCCGAAGCCGCGATCAACTCAGCGGCTGGTTGTCGATCGGCCACAAACTATCTGGGAATGTATATGAATCCGATGATCTCTCGTTCCTGGCCGCGTTCGGTAATCAGACCGCGGTCGCCATCGAGAACGCGCGTCTGTTTGAAAACGTTCGCCGCAATCTCGGCGCGATCACCAACATGAAGAATTTGATGGACAATGTGTTCGCCTCCATTCCATCGGGCGTAATCACCACCGACATCAACGATCGCATCACGCTGTTCAACCGCGCCGCCGAAGCGATCCTCGGCATTCCGGCCGAATCGATCTTGGGGCTGCCCTTCAATCGGCTTCAGCCGATCAGCCAAGCGCTCGATGCGCTGGTGCATCGCGTGCTCGATCAGCAGATCATGTTAGCCGAAGAAGTGGTGTCGGAACTGCCCGAGCGCGGCGCGGTGTCATTACAAATGCGTGCCACACCGCTGCGCGACAATCAAAATGCCACCTTGGGCGTCGCCATCGTCGTCGATGATCTCACCGCGCAGCGGCGGCTGGAAGCCGTGCGCGAAATGTTCAAGCGCTATGTCTCACCGGCCGTCGTTGATCGCTTGCCGCCCGATCCGGCACAGTTGAAATTAGGCGGACAACGCCGCACGATCAGTATATTGTTTGCAGACATTCGCGGCTTCACTCAATTTAGTGAACAGCATGATGCGGTCGAGTTGGTTGAGATTCTTAATCAATATCTGGGTTTGGCCGCCGAAGAAATTTTAGCCGAAGGCGGCACGCTCGATAAATTCCTGGGGGATGCGGTGATGGGCTTATTCAACACGCCCATCGATCAGCCCGATCACGTTTTGCGCGCCATCCGTGCCGCGCTGGCGATGCGGAACGCGATCGAAGCGCATCGATTGAAATTGCCGGAGCCTTATCGAATGAGTTACGGCATTGGCCTCAACGTCGGTGAGGCCGTCGTGGGCAACGTTGGCACTTCGCAGCGCTTGGACTACACCGCGATTGGCGACAGCGTGAATTACGCCAAGCGGTTGCAAGAGAACGCGCGCGGCGGGCAAATTCTATTGAGCCAAGCCGCCTATGCTGCGATCAAGGATCAGGCTGTGGCAAATGAGTTGGAACCGTTAGCGGTAAAAGGTCGTAGCACACCCGAAAGGGTCTACGAATTGATCGGTTTGAAATGAAACGAGGTCGGTGCATGCCAACCCCGTTTCATTTCACGCTAAATCCCTCAACAACTACTTAAGCTGCGATACATCACTCAAACTGTCGCCCGCGGAATTAGCCGCATTCAATTGTTGAAGCAATTGCTGCAACGCTGCACCAGATTGACTTGATTTCGCAGGCGATGCCTTAGCAACGGGCGCGGGCGGGGTCGAGGTTGACGCTGGTTCGCTTATCGGCGCGACTGCCGCCGCAGTCGTGGCCGTCGGTGTGGCTGTGTTCGGTATAGCTGTTGGGAATGGGCGCTGGGTTGCGGCTGGCGGTGATTGCGGCACGACCGTTCGCGAGTTGCTTGCCGATCGATTGCCTCCGCCACTACAGGCCGCCAACATTCCGATTCCGATCATCATCAATAAACACATTGCGAAAATACGATTAGATTTGATCATGACTCAATCGATCCCCCTAATAAGCTAAGAGATACTGCTGCACGGCCTGTCGAAAATCGAGCGTGGCTTGCGTGATAGTTAAATGGAATTGCCGCTCGGCGCGCCCCGCGTCGATAATTGTTTTGAGCGCCTGCGTAAGATTCGTGGCGTTGCCGCTGCCATCGAAGCCGGTGTGCGAGTTGAGGAAACTTTGCGCTGCATTGAAAGAAGTCTGCGCTTGCGAGACGCCGTTCTGAAAACTCGCTAAAGCTGTCTGTAAAGACGAAGTGTCTTTGCCTTCGGCGTTAAGATCGTTGATCCAGGTTTGCGCGGTTGAGATCACTTGACTCGATAGATTCAGGCGCACTTGCTGATCATTGATCACAATTTGCTCACGTTTGAGAAGATTCTCCAAGACGACGCCAGTTTGACTGGGATTCGCTGCATCCACCGCCGAACTCGGGAGCATCGCCGCTAGCAGCGCAATGAGCAGCCCTACACATAGTATACGAACCAATGATCGTTTCATGCTATTTTCCTCCTGCGTCAAAATTTCTGTTGATAGATATATAGCATCCTCTTGCAGTTCCACCAAATTATCTACAAGAGGATGCCGAGATTATAGTCTGATTTCCGTTTGCCGACTAACCTTGCTGACCTACTCGCGGTTGGCTTGGCGCCCCACTCTGTGGTTGACCATTCTGCTTCGGGCCGCGCTGTCCGCCGATCAAGATCGCGATCGCATTCATCGATGTGCCGTCGCTGCTGCGTGTGCCGATGACCATGATCCCTGCACCTTGAGCCAGATCAGCTGGGCTGCCAATGGTTGCACCATCTTTGCCCCGCACGACGATGAAGGTGCTGCTGCTCAAGTTCACCGTCAACGTATCGAGCGACGGAGTTTGCAGTGTAAGCGTGCTGCCGTTGATCGATTGGATCAGACCAATAGCGATCGGACCCGTGTTGTGCTTCGGTGTATTGAAACGAACGACCGCAGCATTTAACGTGTTGCCCGAGAGGACACCGGCCGCTTCGAGCACATCGCCGACCTTCACATCTAATAGGGACGCGTTCGGAATGTCTTTTGTGCGGAACGATGTAATAGCCGTCGTGGCAACATTGGCGGTCGAACCGTCATTCTTTGTGACCACGATCGTGTTGCCAGTGATCGATTGTACTTTGCCGACCACGACGTCGCGCAAATTCGATGGCATGATCAAGACGACATTGGCATGCAGCACATCGTTGGTGCGTTCGCCGCGTGCCACGATGCGATCGCCAACCTTCACAGCCGACAGTGACGCATTCGGATTGCCCTGTTGGCGGAAGCGCGTGTTCGAATCCGTCTGCACTTTTACCACGCCCTGCATGACCGTTTGAACTGTCAAAACGTTACCAGTGATCGCGGTAACATCGCCCGTGATTGCGGTAGGCCGAACAGCCTCCGCCGGCGCAGCGGCGGCCACGCCCACCGTCGCGAGCAACATCGCCACAATGACTAAACTTGCAAACAACTTGGTTTTCATGTCAGCCTCCAAAATAAAAATCGTTTTCCAACTTACAAGCATGATTATCGCGCCGGCACGTTGGAGGCAGATGAATGCGCTGTAAATTCTGTGTAAAACTTCGAGGATTACGTCGAGGCACGCTCATCAATAATTGACATTCTCATCGAGGGTTAAGGTGCGAACGGTTTGAGGGTTAATTGCCAGGTGAGATGGCCGTTATTACATTCGTCCGCGCGGAGGCCGGTCACAACCACTGTTGTAGGTTTATCGATTGCGACGCTGTAGGTTTGATCGATTGACATGTCGAAGTCGCCATAGCCCGGATCGATCTCCGGCTTCAGGCCGGTGACAAACCGATCGGCGCCCGCGTCCCAAAGGATCCACACTTCTTTACCCGGCACGCCGAAGCCGTTCACGTCCTGCAGCGTTACTTGAATCTGCGGCTTGATCGAGTTCGATCGGCAGACCGAATTTTGGCTAACGATTTGGTACGTTGGAATCAGAGTAGGCGCGGGTGAAGGTAAGACAGGGATCAGCGTTGGCGTCGGGCTTGACACAATCTGCGGGCGAGGTGTGATCGTCGGGGCTGGCGGAACGATCGGGGCCGGCGGAACGATCGGAGTTGCCAGATAAACCAGCATCGCCGCCGTGCGCACGTTATATCGATCGGCCAACAGCGCCACTGCGCGCGCGATCGGATTCGGCCCCGGCGCATTATGCTGATCGAACAACTGCGTGATGGTCTGCGGCACATTCGGATTATTTAGACTATTGATGCGTGCCTGCGTTCGACTCCAATTGCCGTCTTGAGCATACGCCTCCGCCGCCATGATCAACCAGATGTGACGATACTCGGTGATGACTTGCGCGGGCGAAGCATCGGTAAATTTGACCGGACTGATCAGCCACGCATACGCGAGTCCCAGTCCAATTCCGATCGCAATCATCAACGGCACAAGCAATTTAAGTTTCATGGCTGCAAGTAAGGTTTGAGACGCGGCGAGGTGGCGCCTAACGCCGCGGCCAATCTTGCCAAATAGGCAACTTGGATCGCGGGCAGCTTATGATCGATCGCGTGTTCGGCGCGATCGAGAACGAGACGGCCCAGATCGTTGGAGCCGAGCGGAGCCAATCGGGTTTGGGCCAGCTCCAAATCGCCATCGTAGGCAAACGCCTGGGCGGCCATCCAGATCGCTTCATCCTTCCAATCGGATCGCAGATCGGCTGGAGCCGTTTCGGTGAAGTTGACCGGCCACGCATACCAGCCGATGAACAGGCCAAGGCCGATACCGGCGAAGAGAGAGATGATGAGTGGCAGAAGTTTACGCATAAATCACGTGCGGCAAAACAAAACGGGCTCGATCGAAATCAGGCCCGTCGTGTGTAGTCTGGTATAATCGGCGCGAAAGATGATTGGTGATGCCGAAGGTGGGAATCGAACCCACATATCCGTTAAGGATACACGATTTTGAGTCGTGCGCGTCTGCCAGTTCCGCCACTCCGGCCTGAAGGTGTAATAAGTATAGTCGAGGCTGATTCATTCGTCAAGATCACTGATTAACCACGGAGATCACACACATGCGGTAAAGCACGCAGTGCGTACCGGAGGACACAGAGAAATAAAAAATCTCCGAGCTCTCCGTGCACTCTATGGTTAGTTTTCATGTTGTGATACAAAATTAGTTATGGACGAAGCTGCCCTCATCCAATCCGCGCGTAAAGGCGATTTAGATTCTTTCAACTCCCTGGTGCTGGTCTATCAGCATCAAGTGTACAACCTCGCCTATCGCATCATGGGCGATGAAGCTCCGGCAGCCGATGCCACGCAGGACGCTTTTATCTCCGCTTACAAAAACCTAAAATCGTTTCGCGGCGGATCGTTCAAGAGCTGGCTGCTGCGCATTGTGACCAATGCCTGCTACGACGATCTCCGCCGCAAGAAACGCCGCCCCGCCGTCTCGCTGGATGAATTGATGAACAATGAAGACACCGGCGTCGAGTACGACGTGCCGTCGGGCGAGGAGGGGCCGGAAGCGATCGCACAGAGGAAAGAGTTAGCCGAAGTGATCCAGACAGGCATTACGACCCTGCCCGAAGATCAGCGCATCACGTTGGTGCTCAGCGATTTGCAAGGTTTAAGTTATGAAGAAATTGCGAATATGACCCAGACCAATCTCGGCACGGTCAAATCGCGGCTCAGCCGGGGACGCGCCAAACTGCGCGAATACCTGCAAGCCCACGGGGAACTTTTGCCCGAGGCTTATCGTCTAGAAAGCGACCGAGTTTAATCGGGACTTGGAATTTCAAAGATGAAGCAAAACAACGATCACATTCGGGCGCAGGCATTATTTTCCGCCTTTATCGATCATCAAACCACCGCCGACGAAAAGAAATTCGTCGAGCGGCATTTGGCCGTGTGCGATCAAGACTGCCGCGCGGTATTAGCGCTGACCCGATCGATGATCAGCTCGACCCGATCGCTGCCGCTGGTCAAGGCGCCGCGATCATTCGTGCTGCCCAAATCGATGGCGCGTCAGCCAGCACGATCGATCTTCGCTTGGTATCCGGCTCTGCGGCTCGCCACATCGATCGCCGTCGTTGCATTCGTATTAGTTTTTGCCGGCGATCTGTTTTCTCAACGATCAGCACCTTTCAGCGCCAATGTGCCTTCAGCTGCCAACGTGCCGCAACTCTCAATCGCTGCCAAGCCAACCATAGTGGCGCTGTATGCTGCGCCGCCTGAGTCGGCGACACTGGATCAAGCGTCCGCGCCTCAACCGTCAGCGGGAATTTTGCCGTCACCCACCACCGCACCGGCCGCCGCGAATGCGGCCACTCTCGCGCGATCGGCCATGACGCTGACCGACGAAACGATCACAGCGACGTTGATGACCACAGCCGAAGTCGCCATGGCGCCAACGCCGATCGAGCAGCCGACCGCTGAAGCCGCACCGAAAGTCGTTACATCCGCTGTCCCTGCCGCGAATCAAGTCGGCGCGATCGAACAAGCCGCCGCGCCAGCGCTCGATCCACTGCGCATGATCGAGATCGTTCTCGCCGTACTAGTCCTGCTGCTGGGCGCAGCCACCGTCATCGCCCGACGACGCGCACGTGCATCGTAGGCGATGACACAGGGATGCTATCGCTACAAAATCATAAACCACAGTTCCGGCACGCTTCGCGCAATGCCGGAATCTAAGGCGGAGCCGATGCAAGACATCGACTCCGTTTTTCGTTTCAAATGCGGTAGAATATCAACAACCGCTAATGCTTGAAACAATTTGTCATGTGCAGGGCATGCCATGTGTCAATTGACACCTGCCCTCAACATCACTAAAATTATTCAAGTCGGTTTTAACTCGACTTTTGCAGCACCTTGGCTGTTGAATACCCAAAGTAGTGCAAAAGCAGTACAATTTCGATAGGCAAGCATCTGCCATTTGCCTCCAACGCCATTTGCTGCTCGTTGAAACTTTGCTAAAGAAGGCGTGGTCGAAG
>JBGQGR010000011.1:0-14705 GCA_041497495.1 Anaerolineae bacterium
CGGCAACTCCAACGAGAACTCGAATGGGAACTCCAACGGCAACTCGAATGAAAACGAGAATGGGAACTCCAACGAGAACTCGAATGAGAACTCCAATGGCAACTCGAACGTGAACTCGAATGAGAACTCCAATGGCAACTCGAACGAGAACAGTAACGACAATCAAAATGAGAACGTGAACGACAATAGTAATGGCAATGACGACCATGGCGGCAACTCGAACGAGAACAACAACTCCAATGACAATTCCAACGGCAATAACAGCTTGAACATCAGCAACTAGACTTAACCAGAAATTGATAAGCATGTCAGGGCACGCAGCGCGCCCTGACATACTCGTATTTCCACAGCCCGTTACTTTTTCGATCGATCTGCGACTGTATCATCAACGGAGGCACGAAACAGTCAGCCAGTAGATCGATCGCACATGATCAATCGACCAGGCGCACAGACAAGTGACCGAAAATGTTATAATCGTCGAGCAAGCGATCCAGCTCGATCAGATGCAGCTTCGGTCGATCGACCTGCCGCGCGCAAGGACTCTTATCGTGCACGACGAACTGGCCTTATTGGCGCGCGCGCGCTCACTCGATCCGGAGGCGCTGGCGCAAATTCATGAGACTTACTTCACGCCGATCTTTCGGTACGTGGCCTTTCGTGTGAACGATCGAGCGGCCGCCGAGGATTTGACCAGTGAAGTGTTCACGCGATTGCTGAGTGCGCTGCGTGACAAGAACGCGCCCCAGAACACCCTGCGTGGTTGGTTGTATGGCGTGGCCTCGCGAGTGGTGAGCGATTATCATCGCCAGCAGTATCGCGCGCCCGAAGTCGAATTGGACGAAGCGTTGGCCAGCCGTGAACTCGATCCGGCGGAAGCCGTCGAGAAAATGATGACTCAAGAAAATTTGAAGCGGGTCATGCAGGAACTTACCGAAGAGCAGCAAAACGTGATCAGCCTGCGGTTCGGCTACGACATGCCCATTCAGGAAGTGGCCCGGACCCTGGGCAAGACCGAAGGGGCTATCAAGCAGCTACAGGCGCGCGCAATCGCCGCCCTCGCCCGCAAGCTGTCGCCAGAACTAGCGGATTAATCAAGCATGGATACTCGACTCGAAGCAAAGTTTATTGATTGTCTAAGCGCGCTTGATCAAGGCGAAGCCATCGATCAAATTCTGGCCCGTTATCCGGATGAGGCGGCGAAACTTCGGCCACTGTTGGTCACCGCGCAGTCCATGCCGGCATTGCGCATGGAACCATCCGAAGCTATGAAGATGAAATCGCGCGACGCGTTCTTGCAGCAAGCAGCCGCGCTGAACAATAGCAAACATCGAGCAGTTGGTTTCTGGCCGCGCTTCGTGACCTCGTTGACCGCTGCGATCATGGTCATTGCCATTGTCGGCGTCGGCGCCTTCGCTGCTTCTAGCTCTGCCCTGCCCGGCGATCCATTGTATGGTTTGAAACGCACGATCGAAACGGCGCGGCTGGTCCTAAGTCCCGATAGTTTATCGCGCGGCGCATTAGCCGCTCAATTCGATCAGACGCGGGTGAGTGAAGTCAAAGCATTGATCACTGCCAGCCGATCGACCAACGTCGAATTCGGTGGGACGATCGAATCGATTCAAAATAATACGTGGCTGGTGGCAGGCATCACCGTGCTGCTGAATAGTTCGACTTCAGTGACGGGCATACCTTTGACCGGATCGCGCGCACAGGTGATCGGGACCAGCAGCTCGAGTGGTGTGACCGCCACCTCGATCACGATCGAGGCGAACACAACGCCGCCAACGCCGACGCCGGCACCAACGCCGACGCCTTTCGGCCCATCACCGCGCATCGAGAACACACCGACGCCTGAACCCGGCGTTACTCCGACACCAACGATCACTTTTACGCGAATGCTCACGCCGACGGTTGCGCCCACGGCAACACCGCAACCAACCGAGACGGAATTTTCGGGTGCGGTCCAATCGATCGGGGCAGACAGCTGGACGATCAATGGCACGG
Organism: Anaerolineae bacterium; assembly: GCA_041497495.1. Lineage (GTDB taxonomy): Bacteria > Chloroflexota > Anaerolineae > Fen-1058 > Fen-1058 > JBGQGR01. Next base: position 2,005 of record JBGQGR010000011.1, read on the forward strand.
TCGTGCAAGTGACCGGATCAACGCAGATCGATAGTGGGATCGCCATCGGGCAAAACGTCAGCGTCAAAGCATACCAACTCAGTGGTGGGCAATTAGTCGCAATACAGATTTCGAAAATCGCAGAGCCGAATACCGGCGGCGGCGACAGCACCCATAATGGCAGCACACCAACTCAAGAGCCAGCCCAGCCGGAGGCAACCGACAAACCTCAGCCGACCGACAAACCTCAGCCGACTGACTTACCGGAGCCTACCCAACAACCTGAACCCACTGAAATTCCACATGGCTAATGTGGCTATCACCTAGTCCAACCGATCGTCTCAACGCCGCCAATCTTGGCGGCGTTTTGTTGTCCAGCTGCATTCAGTCACTGGTGCGATTGATCTGCGTGCGTTGAGAATGCCTTTACGAAATATGGTATAATCCCGCGCGCTGTCTAAAAATCATATGCTGAATGAAAGTGGAGGGTTTTGCAATGAAGTTCCGAAGTAGTGTTGTCATGCTGCTGCTGGTATTGACGGCTTCGATCGCGCTATCGGCGTGCAACGGCGGCGGGTCTGCCCCAACGACTGCCAGTTCCAAGACGATTGCCGTGGACGCTGCCGAGTTTGCGTTCACGCCCAATAAATTTGACGCGAAAGCCGGCGACAAGTTGACTTTCAAGATCACCAATAAAGGCACGCTCGATCACAGTTTTGTGATCGCCGGACCGGACGGCGTCGTAATCACACGCACCGATGTGAAGCTAGGCGGCACCGTTTCGCTCGATTTCACGCCGACCAAAGCGGGCGCTTATCAAATTTCCTGCGATGTGCCGAGTCACAAAGATTCCGGCATGGTGGGCGCGCTGACTGTTACGCCATAACGATCAGTTTAACCTCGGCCCGCGGACCCTTCGATCAAAGATCGAGGGGTCTTTTGTTTTGCCGATCGGCCAGCTATACCCAACGTTTGCCTGCACCGAGTTATAATAAGCCATGAGACGGTGTCGAATCAAACACAGGCGCGGGCCAAGCTGACTTGCTTTTATTGCCATCCAGGCGAAACTTGTGATGCACCGAATCAGGCCGCCAATCGAGAGCACGGGTAAAGCAATGATCCATTTTTTGTATCGCGCCGGCAAAAATGAACTCATGACCGATCTGCCGCTGGATCAGCTCACCGCCGCATTGCGCAACGAGTCTGGACTGATCTGGATCGATCTGGATGGTGAAGACCCCGAAACCTATCGACCGATCCTCGCGGACACTTTCGGCTTTCATCCATTGGCGATCGACGACGCGCTGGTCGAATCCCACATCTCCAAGCTCGATGACTGGGGTGAGTATATTTATCTCGTGCTGCACGCAGTCGATTTCGACCGCAACATCCTGGATCTGGATACGCACGAACTCGATTGTTTCGTGGGTCCCAACTATCTAGTGACGCATCACACCGAGCCGCTGCGTGCTGTCGATCGCGTGCGGCAGGCCTGCCTGCGTGATGAGCGTCACCTGCTGCGTGGCCCGGATTATCTGCTCTTCGAACTCGCCGATGCTGTCCTGAGCGACTTCATGCCGTGCATCGACGAACTGGATGAGACGATCGATCGAGTTGAAGATGAAGTCTTCGCCAAACCCACCACCTCCACCTTGAACAGCATCTTCACGCTGAAACGCGCCACTATTCACTTGCGCCGGATTCTCTCGCCTCAACGGGAAGTCTTGAACCACTTAGCCCGCGATGATTACCGCGCGGTCGATGCGTCAGAGCAAATCTACTTTCGCGGCGTGTATGATCATTTAGTAAGGCTGGTTGACATCAATGAATCCTTGCGCGATCTGATCGGCGGCACGTTGGACACCTATCTTTCAGTCGTATCCAATCGGCTAAATGAAGTGATGAAAGTGTTGACCATCGTGACGGTCTTGTTCATGCCCTTAACTTTTCTGACAGGCTTCTTCGGCATGAACTTTTTTGGCGGCACGTATGAAGTCCCGTCGCCGACCAACGGCGGTCTGCTGTTGATTGCCGCCATCACCTCGATGATCGGCGTGCCGCTGTTGATGTGGTATTGGCTCAAGCGGCGCGGGTGGGCGTGAAATATTTGAGTTAAGTCAGCATCCATATCTTCCAGGAGGTTAGCATGATCGCATTCGTACTCAGTGGCGGGGCCAATCGCGGCCCGTTGGAAACCGGCGCACTGCAATCCTTGGTCGCGCACAACATCACAGCCGATTTTGTGGTCGGCACATCGGCGGGCGCATTGAACGGCGTGTACTACGCTTATGATCCCACGCCCGCCGGCATGCAGAAACTGGCCGAGATCTGGATCAATACCAAAGTTCAAGAGATCTTCCCTAACACCAATCGCTTGGCCATGGCCTGGCGGGTGCTGACCGGTCGCGATAGTTTAGTGGACGGTAATAATTTCTTAAATACCATCCAGAAATACCTGCCGGGCAAAACCTTTGCCGACTTGAAAATTCCGTTTTATTCTGTAACGGCCGATTTGATGTCGGCCCAGATGATTGTCTTTGGCGATGACAAATCGATCGAGCTATTGGAACCGGTCGCGGCCAGTGCCTCCTTCCCGATCGTCCTGCCTCCGATCGAGATCGATGATTTTCAATTGAGTGATGGCGGCGTAACGGCTATAGTGCCGATCCAGGCTGCGCTCGATCGCGGTGCAACCGAATTGTACGTGATCGATCTGGAACCGGTGGTGGCGAAGAGCGCGCCAGTGCACGGCGTGTTGAACATTGCAATGCAGACGTTGATGACTGCCCTGCGCACACAATTGATCACTGATCTGAAAGTCGCGATCAAAACCGGAATGAAGGTGCATCATGTCAACATCACGGCGTTCCCTGATCTCGACCTCTTTGATTTTTCGCAAGCAGCCCGGTTGGTCGAGGTGGGTCGCCTGGCGATGGACACTTACTTGAACGCACCCAGGCCGAATGTGATTCGACCGTTAAGCGCTGCAGCTCAATCGCTGCCGCGAGTGCCGCGCGGTGGAAGAGCGATGCGCCAGTAACAAAGTGAGTCAATCACTAACAATCATGCTGACCGAAGGTGCGTATGCGCGCAGTCGACATCATTGAAAAGAAACGCGACGGCGGAGAACTTAGCCAGGCAGAAATTGACTTCTTCATCGGCGGCTTCACGCACGGCGACATTCCGGATTATCAAGCCGCCGCGTTGTGCATGTCGATCTACTTCAAAGGCATGACGTACGCCGAGACCGCCAATCTCACCCTGGCGATGGCGCGTTCCGGCACGCTCTTAGACTTGAGCGACATCGCGCCGATCGTCGTTGATAAACATTCCAGCGGCGGCGTGGGCGATAAGGTCAGCTTGATCGTCGAGCCGCTGGTCGCCGCCTCCGGTTTGCCCGTCGGCAAAATGTCGGGACGCGGCCTGTCTTTCAGCGGCGGCACGATCGACAAACTCGAATCGATCAAAGGCTTCCGCGTCGATCTATCGCAAGCCGAATTTCGGCGCTTGCTGAAACAGCATGGCATTGTGCTCACCGGCCAATCGCCCGATATGGCCCCGGCCGATGGCAAGCTGTATGCCCTGCGTGATGTGATCGGCGCTGTGCCCAGCATCCCCTTGATCGCCTCCAGCATCATGAGCAAAAAGATCGCCGGCGGCGCAGATGCCATGGTGCTGGACGTGAAGTGCGGCACGGGCGCGTTCATGAAAACTTTGGAAGACGCGCGTAAACTCGCCGAGACGATGGTGCGTATCAGTCATGAACTCATGCGTGCGACGATTGCCGTGATCAGCGACATGAATCAGCCGTTGGGTTTTGCCGTCGGCAATGCGCTGGAAGTGAAAGAGGCTATCGAAACACTGCATGGCCGTGGCCCGCGCGATATCACCGACCACTGCCTGACCATCGCGGGCTATATGCTGCAATTGGGCGATAAAGCTCGATCGTTTGACGAGGGTAAAGCCTTGGCTAAAAAACTTCTAGCCGATGGTTCCGCCTGGCGAAAATTTGTCGAATGGATCGAAGCACAGGGCGGCGATATCGATCTGGTGCAGCAACCCGATCGGTTGCCGCAGGCCCCGATCGTCCGTGAAGTGCGATCAACTCAAGCCGGTCACCTTCAATCGATCAATGCGCTGGAAGTCGGACTCACCTCGGTCGATCTCGGCGCAGGCCGCGCGAAGAAAGGCGATCCCATCGACTACGCGGTGGGCATCGTCGTGCATGGCAAAGTCGGCGATCGATTTGAAATCAACCAACCGCTCTTCACTGTTCACGCGAATGATGAAGCCAAAGCGCGGGCTGCTGAACAAAGATTATCGGCCGCCGTCCTGTACAGCCATGCGCCGGTGGAGCCGCTGCCTCTATTTTACGACGTCGTGAAGTGAGCGCCGTCTAAATGGAAATTCGTGTCTTAACGGAAGCCGATGCGCGCATTTACCGCGAACAGCGGCTGCGCGCGCTGAAAGAAGACCCGGAAGCCTTCGGCGATTCATACGCGCAGTCGGTGCAGCGGCCGATCGAATGGTTTGCCGAACGCATCCGATCCAAAGCCAATGGCAGTTTTACTTTGGGCGCGTTCGATCAAGAGCAATTGGTCGGCACGACCGGTTTTGCGCGCGCGCTGGGCGACAAGTTCAGTCACAAGGGCGACATCTGGGGCATGTACGTCGCGCTCGAATATCGCGGCCGGGGAATTGGCCGCACCTTGATGCTGGAAGCGATCGCGCGCGCGCGATCGATCGCGGGACTGGAACATATTTCACTCGGCGTCATGACCACCCAAACTGTGGCGCGTCAACTCTACACGTCGCTGGGCTTTGTGCCCTGGGGTTTGGAGACGAACGCCGTTCGCGTGAACAATCGATTTATCGATGAAGAGTTTATGATTTTGAAATTGAGTTAAGCGAGGAGCAAAATGAATCCATTTGTCATTATGGGCGCGGCGTTCGTGATCTTAGCCTTGATGTGGTACACGTTCTACACCCAGAACGAAAACAAGAAATCTTCGTAGAGGTGATTCCGCGAAGCGCACCCGAAGCGCAGCGGGGTGGTGTCTGTACTCGCCCAAGGCAGGCACACGTCCTGCCCGTACGGAATCAATTTCGGTTTTCCATCGTTACTGTAAAGCAAGATGCCATCTGGCTCTACGGGATCAGTTTCGGTTTTCCATCGCTGCCATATTCAAATATAAATACCTGCGCATCGATCAACTTCCCCTGCGGATCGAATTGATAGCTGGCTCCTAACCCCTTGAATGAATTACCGGCGATGGCAGCTGCCACGCTAACCCGATCGATCTTCGACGCTCGACGGATTGCCTCAAACACCACAACCATCGCATCATACGTCTGCAACGCGATCGGCCCGGGGCGCGTGCCATCGATGGGTATCGCACTATAGGCGGAGACAAAACTTTGGGCGTTAGCTAAGCCGTCGAGGTCGGGCACGTTGCTGACAAAGATAAGCGGCTTGCTGATCCAGCGTTCGATCGCAGCATGGCCTAACACAAAAGCGCTGATCGGCGGCCAACATTTTTCCGGCAGCGGCGCAGCACTTTCGATCGCAATCACCGGCACATGCTGTTCGCAATATTCCGCAATCGCTGCCTCGGTGCTATCGGGTCGATAGTGGCCGATGATCGCGATCACTTGTGGATCGATCGTGAGCTTACGCGCTGCTTCGACCGCTTGATCGGGATCACCGCGATCGTCCAGCGCCACCAGCTCGATCCGGTAACCGTTGAGGCCGCCGGTTGCATTGATCTCACGAATCGCCAAGCGCGCCGCATAGATCGCTTCGTAGCCGATCGATCGATAGCGGCCTTCGAAGGGTGCGACCAGTCCGATCTTGATGACGGGCAGAGTAGATCCGGGGAAAGTGCAACCAGTGATAGCGAGAAGTAGAGACAGCGAAACAACAAAACAGCGAGAAAAATATCTTGTTTTCGCTGCAAAAAGTTTCATTCTAATTGAAGTGTGTGCTTCATGGCTCGGCTGATCTCACCTAAGCGCTCAGGGGACAAGTTGCCTAACTTGCGAATCAGTCGTTGCCGATCAATAACGGCGATCTGATAACAAAGCGCAACTGAGTCTTGTGTAAGCCCGGCTTCACCGATCGGAATCTTGACACAGCCAGGCACATTGAGCCGACGCAAATTGGTCGTGAGTGGAATAATAATCGTAGTCGTGGTAAAGCGATCGAGATTGGAACGCTGCACAACAACCGCAGGCCGAATGCCAGATTGTTCAGAGCCACGCGACGGATTCAGATCGACCAGCCAGATCTCGCCCCGCATCAGGCATTATCCTCACGCTTTAATTGAGCGAGATAATCTTGCGTCGCGTTTTCCGCCAACTGCCGATCTTCGGCCGCAAACTCTTCACGCAGTTTGTAGGCTTCGTTGTCAGGTATAGAATCCCACACCGCTTCCAATTCGCGTTGTTTGAGGAACAACACAAAATCGAGGACTTCCGATTGTCGATTGACTGATAAAGAGGCAATCTCTTCGGTGATCTCTTCCATTAAAGTCGGCTGAGCGGACATACTGACCTCCTACGACTGATTGTACCCTAGAGACTCCATCTCATACAACACGGCCTCGGCGCAAGAAAATAAGGCGCAAACCAATCTCACCGTCGCTCTATCTCGCTATCGCATCACGGGCATGCGTGTGCGATCTGTTCTTCGATCGTCTTGGCGAATTGATGCGTGCCATCTTGCGCACAAGATGCGCGGAAGAAATAGAAATCGTTTTTCTCTGGATAAGCCGCCGCTGTGATCGACGAGATACCGGGATTGGCAATCGGGCCGGGCGACAAACCGGGGTTGAGATACAAGTTATATGGCGATTGCACGCCTTGATAATCGTCCTGTGTGATCTGCGGCCACCAAGCATTCGGCTCACGCGTATTGCCCAAAGCATATTGCACGGTCGGATCAGCATCCAACGCCATGCTGGCCGTCAATCGATTTGAGTACACGCCCGCGATACGCGGCCGCTCATCCGCCACCACGGCTTCACGCTCGACGATCGATGCGAGGCGAATGACATCAAATAACGTGCGGCCCGAAGCTTGAATATCGGTGCGCATCTGCTGGGTGATCTTAGCGTTGAAGTTACTCAACATGCGATTGATCAAATCGTGTGCCGAAATTTTGTCCTTCGGCAGACTATATGTATCCGGAAAGAGATAACCCTCCAGCGTCGCTTTAGGCGGCAGTTCATTCAAGAACGGATACTGCGCTTTCCACGGGCCGGGGTCTTTCGCCAAAGCCAGAAATTCAGTCGCCGTAATCGGAACTTGTTGCGCGACGATCTCGGCCACTTCTTCAATGCGCTTGCCCTCCGGAATCGTGACACTTACTTCTTCGATCTTGCCTTTCTGCAAGGCCAGCGCGACTTCCGGAATATTCATCGCCTGATTGAGTTCGAACTTGCCCGCTTCCACGCTGGCGTCTTGGCCGTTGTATTGCAAATAGCGGCGGAAGAGATCCGCATCGATGATCAAGTGCAGCGACAATAATTGATTGCTGACTTCGCCGATGGTTTCATTCGGCGCGATCGTGAACTCGATCGGCGTTTTGTCCTTACCGGCCGGCGCAGTGAGATCGCCCGCGCGGAAATTGAGATACATCGACAGCGCAAACTGCTGCAAGTCTTTCGGCGCGGCCAGTTGAATGCCGCCGCCCAGGTTCACACCTTTACCGAAGGTCAGGAACGCGACCGCGCCCAGCGCGCCGCAGACAAACACGATGACGAACAAGAACAAGATAAATCGACGAGTGCGTTTTTTCATAGTTTAGGGATTAGGGATCAGTTAATCGGCAATCAGGCTGCAAGAAGCAAAAGTCATCTTGTCATCCCTTCATCTTGTCATTGCTTTTTTTGAGTCAAGATATTCCTGCAAGATGATCGCAGCCGCCGCCGAATCGATCTCACCTTTCACACGTTTCTTACGGCTTGATTGAGCCAAGCGTTCTTGCGCCTCCACCGATGAAAACCGCTCGTCCCAAAATTCGATCGACAGTCCGATCGAGGCAGAGAGCTCAGCGGCATAACGCTGGACTCGCTGCGCCTGCGGGCCGATTTCATTGCGCAAAGTTTTCGGCAGGCCGCAAATGATTTTATCGATCTGATATTGATCGCTGATCGATTTGAGTTTTTGAAAATCCTTGGCCTTTGAGCCACGCGTGACAGTCAGCAACGGGCGCGCCAGCGTCAACGTTTCATCGCTAAGGGCGACACCGATGCGCTTCTCGCCGATATCGATCGCTAGAAGTCTACTCATCCCAAATCAAAAATCGAAACGACTTAGCCTTGCGGATTCACTTCGGTGTGAATGCGGAACGACAACCACGGTATCCACGGGAACCAACTGGGGAAAGTCGTAATCTCCGGATCGCGCTTGAGCGGCAGCAACTGCTTCAGCGTATCGCTGGCCGTATCGATCGGCTTGCCAGTTATCGCTTTAGTTGCATGTCCAATATCGAGGTTCGCTGCCGCATAGCCTACACCCTGCATCTGGAATTGAAACCAAGTGTCCGATCCTTCTACTGCGCTAGCTGGGCCGCGCTGAAAGCTCAGACCTTCTGGAATTAATTCATAACCGGGCGGCGCTTGATGCTGCATCGCGGTGAATACCAAACTATTCGCGTCGGCGCTGCTGACTTTCAACACCGTGTAATGCACGCGCATCAACAGCGTCAATTGATCGGCTTCCTCGGTGACTTCGTGATCGAACGTCGCTTCGAGAATATTGCCGCTCAACGATTCGGGGATGATGAACTCATCGGAGCCGAATTTCGCCTGCAGTTGCTTTTGCGCATCGTCGCGCAAAATCTTCGTCAGCTGAGCGGTGGCCGTCTCTCGATCGGCCGGATCAACCGACGGGACCTCTTTCGCGCCGCCACCCGTCATCGCCACAGGATTGCTGACACGCACCGCCAACGAAGCCACGCCTTCCACTTCATTGATGAAGTTCGCGGGCACATTGCCTTGATACCCCGGTTCCACCGCTTCGAGTATGCCTTCGGCTTGCGCGCCGATGCCGCCCGGTACATCCACATCTTGCGTAAGAATAAAACGTACGGCTTGACTGCCGGACGACGTGCGGACGGCAGTGCCTTGACTCACACGAATCGGCGTGTTGAGTTGATTCACAAAAATGACCCGGCCGGTCGCACGCGATTGCGGAATATCTTTCTTGCCTGTCGTCGGCACCGTCACTTGATCGCGCACATCCACGAGCACGGCCTCAGCTTGAACGTGCGCGCTAAACACATCGACGCCGCTGGTATCCGGATCGGCAATGACATTCACGTTCACTACTATCTGAGTGGTGCGCGGCACCAAAAGAATCTGAGCACTGGGAATCACCGCACAGGCCGACAAGATCAACGCCACCGCCACCACACTCACCAGCGCATATTTGAGATAGCGCCGATACGGCGATCGCTGGCGCGATTGCGCCGTCATCCGATCGCGCTCCACGGCGGCTTGTTCGGCTTCGCGCTTCCGCTTGAGCGATGGCTTCCACGGCGCGTGTTCATCTTCCTCATCAATCGGCTTGATCCACAGCTTCCTGCGCTGAGCCGAATCGATCGATCGAAAGGCGGGCAAGCCGATTTCTCGTATAACCGATCGCACCTCTGCCTCTTCGGACACAATACCCACTTCAATTTGGTTTGCGACCGCAAAGCGCTGAACGATCTGTAGATCGACCACATCGCGCAGCACGGACGAATCCCACGGCAGCACCAGCAGCACGCGTGGCGATTGAGCCAACGCTAATCGATCGCGAATGGTGTGAATGTCGTCGTGTTCAGTCAGTTCAATGATCTGTTCCATAAACAATACGCTCAAGCCGCCGTCTCGACGGCGTGATTTTCATGCGCGCGCCGAGGACGGCGCGCGGAGCAAATTATCTAAACATTATACGAGGCGACCCTGTGCTGCGGTCGCCCCGATTGAGAGTGCGGCTATTTTACCATTAAGAGTAGAGAGCGCAAACAGACTTCGATTTGCGGGTCGAGTTTACTTGATCGAACCAGCTACGTTCTGCTTCACGCTCGATAGCGCCTCACTCAATCGACTCGCGTCCTTGCCACCGGCTTGCGCGAGTGTCGGCTGGCCGCCGCCCCCGCCACCGATGATCTGCGCGGCCGATCGAACGATCTTGCCCGCATCCAATCCGCGTTCAACCAGATCGGGCGTGACGGCAACCAGCAAATTCGGTTTGCCGTCGACCACCGCGCCGAGCACAATCACACCCGATTTTAGTTTCGCGCGGAACCAATCGCTCATCTCGCGCAGCATATCCACATCGACCGCATTCACTTGCGCGGCCAGCACCGAAACGCCGGACACATCTTCCACTCGATCGAGCAGGGATTCAAAATCGCGCTTGGCGGACTCGCGCTGAGCTTTGCTCAACTCTTTTTCTTTAGACTGCGCCAGTTCGATCACTTCCAGCACCTTGCGATCGACTTCATCCGGCGTGGTTTTCAAATACGCCGCCGCGTTGTTCAACAGCTTCAAGCGCGATTGAATGTAGTGCTGCGCGCCGCGGCCGGTGAATGCTTCAATCCGGCGCAAGCCCGCGCCGACGCTGCCTTCCGACGCGATCACAAACGGCCCAATCTCCGCGGTCTGCGTGACGTGCGTGCCGCCGCACAATTCCATGCTGACCGGTTTCTCATTCGGAAAGCCGGTGCGAACCACGCGCACTATCTCGCCATATTTTTCGCCGAACAGCGCCATCGCGCCCTCGCCCACCGCATCCTTGTAATTTCGATACGTAGTCGTCAGCGGATAATTGGCGAGGATCAAATTGTTGACGTTCTCGCTCAGCCGATCGATCTCGTCCTGTGTCAACATCGATCCGTGCGTGAAGTCGAAGCGCAATCGATCGGGCGCCACGAGCGATCCGGCTTGCTGCACATGCTGCCCCAAGATCGATCGCAGCTGCGCCTGCAGCAAGTGCGTCGCCGTGTGATTACGCATGATGTCCAAACGCCGATCGAGATCGACGATCGCCATACAGTCATCGCCCACTTTCGGCTTGCCTGACTTCACCATGCCCACATGCACGATCAAACCCGGCAGCACGCGGCGCGTATCCGTGACTTCGATCTCCCAAGTCGGTTCGCCGCCTCGCGCAGAATATTGCGCGATGATGCCCGTGTCGCTGATCTGGCCGCCTGATTCGACGTAGAACGGCGTCGAAGGCAGAATCACTTCGACTTTATCGCCGGGCTTGGCTTGATCGATCGATTGACCGTTGCTGATCAACCCGATCAGCTTGGCTTCCATTTCCGGCGCAGTGTAGGGATCATGCTCCACACCTTGATCGCCGATCACGCCTTGATCGATCAGCTGCTGCTTCACCTGTTGATAGATCGCCAGCGATTCAGTACCGACCGCGAACTTCTCCGCCGATCGCGCCTTCTCGCGCTGTTCGGCCATCGCCGCTTGGAAACCGGCCTCATCGACCGTGTAGCCACGCTCCAGTGCGATGTCTTTGGTGATCTCAACTGACAACCCAAAGGTGTCGTACAACTTGAACGCGTCCGCGCCCGGAATGATTTTGTTGGTCGACTTCTCCAACAACTCATCGAGTTTCGCCAAACCCAAATCGAGCGTGCGAAAGAAACGCTTCTCTTCATCGTTGATTGTGTACAAAATGTGATCGCGTCGATCGCGCAGTTCGCGATAATGCGCGCCCATATTCTCGATCACAACATCCGCAATCAGCGACAGGAACGGTCGATCGAATCCGATCTTCCGCCCAAAGCGCGCGGCTCTGCGCAAAATCATTCTCAGCACGTAATTGCGACCCACGTTACCTGGCAGCGCGCCGTCGGCAATCAAGAAGGCCACTGCGCGGCTGTGATCGGCAATCACGCGATAAGCTACAATATTTTCTTCGACTTCGGCATCAGTGTGGCCGGCCAATTCCTGCGTACGATGAATCAGGGGCATAAACAGATCTGTCTTGTAATTCGAATCGACGTTCTGCAAGATAGAAACCATTCGATCGAAACCCATGCCGGTATCGACATGCTTCGCCGGTAACGGTGTCAAATTCGTCGGGCCGGTGCGTTGATATTGAATGAAGACCAAATTCCAGATTTCGAGGAAGCGCCCGCAATCGCCATTCACATGGCACACATGCTCTTTGATGTGCTGCTTATCGCAGAACCCAGAGCCGCGATCATAGTGAATCTCGCTATCGGGTCCGCACGGGCCAATGTCGGCCATCTCCCAGAAATTCTCTTTGCGCCCGAAGAACAATAAATGTTTCGCATCAAAACCCGGCTGCTTCAACCAATAACCGGCGGCTTCATCGTCGCGCGGAATCACACTCTGCTCGTCTTCGAAGCACGTCGCCCACAATCGATCTTTGGGCAAGCCCCACACATCCGTCAGCAACTGCCATGCCCAAGCAATCGCTTCCTTCTTATAGTAATCGCCGAACGACCAATTGCCCAACATCTCGAAGAACGTGTGATGCCACGTGTCACGTCCCACGTCTTCCAGATCGTTGTGTTTGCCGGCGACGCGCATGCACTTCTGCGAATCGGCCACGCGCTTGTAAGGCCGCGTGCCTAAACCGACAAACACATCTTTGAACTGCACCATGCCGGAATTGGTGAACAACAAAGTATTGTCGCCCACCGGGATCAGCGGAATCGACGGGACGATCGTATGGCCGCGATC
>JBGQGR010000012.1:0-14581 GCA_041497495.1 Anaerolineae bacterium
CCAATAGGCTGCCTCATACGCGCGCGTCGCAGTTGTATCGTAAGTGATCGGATTGGGCAACGCCGGGGCATTCGTCGCAGGCCTCACTCGCCGATCGATTTCCGCTGCGAGACGATCAGCGACAGTGGGATCAGTCGCCCGATCGCGGATCGCATGCAGCCAATCCTCGAACGATTCTTCTTTGGCAATCCGCAGCATTCGCCGGGCGAAACTGTACGGCAGACGTCGATCAGGCCAGCGCTCCGACATATCCAACAACGTCAGGACGTTGAGCGGGGTCTGATGCCGAAAATGATCGCGTGATTCGTCGACGAGGTGCAACGCATCGAGGTAGACTTCGCGGCGCTGTAATTGCGGGAACAGCTCGATCGGGTGGGCCAGATCCGGTTGGGCATAATCGTACGCCGTCAGATAACCGGGCAAGGCCTCGTCGAATATTTCAGTTTGCTCGTGTTCGCGCGACCAGTATGCCACCAACGGACGCTGCCAATAAACTTCATGCCTGCCCACGCGCATGGCCGGAAACTGGAAACGATAGTGAAAGAGACCGCCCTCTAGAATCGCTTCGGCCGCCCGATCGATATCGGCGCGGGAGGCCTGCGGGCCATCCAACACGAGCTGCGCGTCTTCGGTCCAGATTTGACTGTTGCGCGCCATCGGTTTCCCGTACAGCCCCATGTCATTCAATTCGGCGCTGAACAGCGTGTCGGTCACGGTGCTGACATGGGTGCTCTTGGCCAACGCATCCTCGTCCCGACGCACGCGATCCCAGCGGTGAGTACGCTTATAGAGATTCAGCAGTAACGCTGCTTGAATCTCGGCGGTCTGGCCATCGCGTCGCGGCTCGTGTAGCCAACCCGATTGTGGGATGCGGATGCCCGGGCCTTCGTGCCGGGCGAGTAAGGGTAAAAGTGCGGGCTGGAGGCCCAACGGGAGTTGCTCCTGCAAACGCAGATAAGGTGGCATGCCCCAGAAAACCAAGCTTAATGGACTGGGGAGCAAAGCGAGCTCGCCGGCCAAATACTGCTTTTGCGCGCCTGCCGGCAATTCGCTGAACGGGCGGAACGTCAATAGATATCGAATCTGATCCAATGCCGAATCATCTTCGATCACGAACGGCCGGGTCCATTTCGGAAGCCGATCCGCAGGCCAGTAGGGAAAACGCGTGTTCGGCCGGGATGGCAGAATCCGAAAGCCGAGGCGTCTGAGTTGATCGCTATCCCGCACGGTTTCACCGTAAGCCCTGGACAGCAAGCGACCGATGAAGGCCCGCGAATCACCGACAGGTAATTCTGTGCGAGGCGACGAATAGAAACTCTTCCAAAACGCCTGCTCGGGTCCCTGCTCGCTGTTCCCGAACACGGTCCAACGCACGCGTCCGAGGTAATCTTGCGTCTTTGAAAGCGCCAGTGGCAAAAGAGTAATGTATCGCTCGTGAGGCAAGTGGCCGACACGCGCCGCAAGTTCGGGCGGCCAATATGGATTGTTCTCGAGGTTGCGGCCCTGGTGCCCAGCAATGTGATGTGCCGATAGACCGCGCCCGAGCTGGACGAGTTGTTCCATCACTTGTTGGGCGATGTGTTCAAAGCCCGGCCGCAGTTCGTATTCTTCCTCCATTTCAGACACGTGCCAACCAGGCGCATCGTCTGGTGCGAACGACGCCGCATCGAGTTCGCCATACAGGCTGTGCCCGACGCGCGGCGCGGGCATGAATTCAGAGTACGCGGGAATTGGGCAGCTGCCTTCGCCACTGAACCACGGATAACCTTCGAGCAGTTGCCTCCAGCCGACAGCCTGTGTTTTGCTCATTGAAGCATACCTCCTTGGCTCGCGGAATGGTGCGTAAACTGGGCCGCTTGCGGTCAGTCAACATTTGCACCTCGCAGATCCCTGAGCGAAGCGACGGGGACGAAGCGCAGCGGAGTGGTGCGCTTCGCAGCCGATTATGCACCACGATGCATGCAAAACGCTCTTTGAATACCAACACAAGTTCGGCACCAAACGAAACTTATTCCGCACGTGTGCTGCTAGACATGTAAGCCTCCGCTTCGATCTCAACCAACATCTCAGGATCGATCAAACGCTTCACTTCCACCATCGTCGTTGCCGGTCGAACATCGCCGAAGAATTCGCCATGCGCCTTGCCGATCTTCTCCCAGTCATCGATATTGATCACGTACATGCGCGTGCGCACCACATCGCTGAGACTCGCGTCCGCCCGCTTCAATGCGGCTTCGATATTCTTCAACGCTTGAACGGCCTGCGCGTATGGATCGCCGTTGCCGACGATCTTGCCATCTGCGCCAGTGGCCGTTGTGCCGGACACATGCACAGACGATCCAATCTTTACGGCCCGTGAGTAACCCACGATCGGTTCCCAGGGCGTTCCGGAAGAAATGTTTTGTCGTTGGGTCATGTTATCTCCGATTAACTTCTACACCTATCGTTCATTATGAATTACAACAGCGCTCCGGTCGGCGTCCTCGCCGACCATCCACGGCGAGGACGCCGTGGGGAGCATTGCGGATCAAATTCTTTGCAGTTCCGCCGCTGTTCGATCGTTTTGAACTGTGCCAGTATTCAACGTCGATTTCGGTTCAAGCAGCAGCACGTGACATTCTTCAGTGGCGATCGGCAGATGCTCGACGCCCTTTGGAATGATTACGAATTCGCCTTCATCAAGTTGAATATCTTGATCGCGCAGCTTGATTAAGAGCTGTCCCTTGATCACCAGAAACAATTCGTCTTCGGTTTCGTGGTGGTGCCAGGCAAATTCGCCGTTGAGCTTCACTAGCTTGACATGCGAATCATTCAGCTCGCCGACGATCTTTGGACTCCAGTGAGCCTTGAACAAACTGAATTTCTGCGCGAGGTTGACTTTCTCGATCATAAGCTGCTCCTCCTTCAAGGCCTACATCGGGCGTCATTGCTTCGTCGCTGCGCGGCTCGCAATGACGCGCAAAATATCTACTTCACTAACCTCTTCACCGTCTCCACCAATCGATCGACCTCATCAAGTGTGTTGTAATGCGCCGCACCGACGCGCACCATGCCCCCTTTGTTTTCCAAGTCCAGGCGTTCCATCACGGCCAACGCGTAGTAATTGCCGTCCCAGACGTAGATGTTGGCTTTATCGAGTTCTTCAGCCACTTGGCGCGGCTGCCAACCGTTGAGCGTGAACGAAACGGTCGGGACGCGTTGATCCATTTGTTTTGGATCGGTAATGCCCCACACATGCAGTCCCTTGATCGACGATAAGCCTTCGATCAATTTGCGGCTGAGATCGAATTCGTATTCGCGCATGACGGCCATCGCCTGCTTCAACGTCCGGCGGCGGCCTGTGTAGGGCGCGTACTGCGCCTCGAATTCCGCACCGAAGGTTTCACCCAGCCATTCGAAATATTCCAGCGCGCCCAGCACCCCCGCGATCGATTCAAAGCTCTGCGTGCCCGTTTCGAATTTATCCGGCGGCTCGTTGCCCGACGGCCGGACTTTGTAAGCTTTCAAGTCATTCATCAAATCATATTTGCCATACAAGATGCCGGTATGCGGCCCGAAGAATTTGTAGGCCGAACAAGCGAGCAGATCGCAATCCAGCGCCTGAACATCGATCGGGCCATGCGGCGCATACTGCACGGCATCGACAAAGCACAGCGCGCCGACGGCATGCGCGGCTTGGACGGCTTCAGCCACATGATTGATCGTGCCGACCGCATTCGAGGCATAACCCACCGCCACCAGTTTTGTTTTTGAATTGATCTGCTTCTTGAGATCGTCGACGCTCCACGTGCAATCTTCCGGATCGAAATCCACCCACTTCACGACCGCACCGCGATCTTCGGCGATCAACGTCCACGGCGTAATGTTGGCATCGTGATCCAGGCGCGTGACCACGATCTCATCACCCGGCTTCAAGGTGCGCGCGATCGATCGACTGATGTGCAGCGTGAGCGAAGTCATGTTCTGCCCGAAGCTGATCTCTTCCGGCCGGCGCGCATTCAGGAAATCCGCCAAAGCCGATCGGGTTTCATGCACGATCGCATCTGAGTCGCGGCTGGTCTTGAATGCTCCGCCGTGATTGGCATTGGTGTTTTGCAAATAGCGTGTCATGCGATCGATCGTTTGCTGCGCCACTTGCGTGCCGCCCGGGTTGTCGAAAAAGATCGCGCCGGAACCGAGCGAGGGGAAATGCGAACGGACCTGTTTAGGATCAAGCATCATGTTCTCCTGGGTAAAGTTTTATCGATACGGTTAAGCACTGAAGTCCTGATACAACTGCACGGTATGCAGCCCGGGATCACGATAGAACTCCTCAGGTGACATCGGCAGCGCGATCGATCGAGTTGCAGGCTTAACGATCGGCTGCGTCTCAGCAAATTTACGCAGAACTTGAGCGTGCAGTTTCAGCGAACCATCGGGCCGCACCAATCCGAAAAATCTTTCGTGACGCGCTTCATCGCACGGCGGCCGATCCCACAACTCCGGCACGTAATCGGCGAAGCACCACAGCAGTGCGCCGGTCGCGCCCACTTCGATCAACTTGGGCAGCACTGCTTCGAAGTATTGCGCCATGTCCTCTTCGGACGCCATGAATTGTTGGCGTGGCTGACCGTACGCCGTCCATTCCCACATTTGCGAAGCGCCTCGATCGGGGGCAGTGCAGCCGCCAAATTCTTCCATCAATGTTGGCTTGCCGCACAAGGCCGAAGTCAATGCGCAGGCAAACGGTACTACATCCGGATCGAGGGGGTGACGCGCCCAGTTCACATACATGGGATAGGCATGCATCACGGCAACATCTGTTTCATGAAAAATTTGATCGACACGGAAACCGTTGTTGCTCAGCAGGCTGGCGATGTGCAAACCACACGTGACTGGATGCTGGTCATCGAGCGAATGAATGAGTTCGGCCATTGCGCTCACCCAATCGCAGCCCTGGATGGCAGTCGGTGGTTGCGCGAATAGATCGGGCTCATTGCCCAAGTTCCACATTCCAATCGCCGAATGATCTTTCAACAACTTCACGATCGTCGATAGCAACAATCGCTCGGCTTGTAGTGCGATCGGATCAGTGAAGGGATTACGATAGCCGCTGCTCGTCACACGGCCGCTGCTGACGACTTGGCGGGCCTGCGGTATCGATCGATCGAGCAACCAGCGCGGCGACCAATTGGGGCCGCTCATATGACCGGTGAAGAAAGTGACATCGAGGTGCAACTTTTGATCGGCCGCCGCGTCACAGACCGCCGTTAAATGATCGAGGCATTGAGGCGAAATTTGATCGGGCTCGGGTTGAAAATCGTCCCACACTAAAAACACGCGCACGAATGCTAAGCCGCATTCGCGGATGACGGCGAATTCTTCGCGGACTTCGCCGCGATCGAAGTTCGACCACCAGTACATCGCTTTGCGGCGCGGCCAATAATTGACGCCGAGTGTAAAAGGTTGATCAGGCATATTAAACCACTGAGGCACAGAGACACAGAGTTTATGAAAGTCTTATAAGACCATTCGCTTGATGCCATTCTTGAGAACAGCGGCAGTGTCTCTGGGGTTAGATAACCTCTTTGTGCCGAAAACAACTCGCCAAATGATCGTTTGCCATGCCGGTGGCCTGCATGTGCGCATACACAATCGTCGAGCCGACGAACTTGAAGCCGCGCTGTTTCAAGTCTGTGCTCAACACATCTGATTCTTTGCTCGTCGCAGGGATCTGCTTAAGCGTTTTAAACTTGTTCACGATCGGTTTACCGTCGACAAACCGCCAGATGTATTTATCGAACGACCCGAATTCGGCTTGAACTTCGAGGAAATGCCGTGCATTGTTGATCATCGCTTCGATTTTCTGTCGATTGCGGATAATGCCTTCGTTCTTCAGCAAGCGCTGGACATCGCGCGCCGTGTAGCGCGCGATCTTGATCGGATCAAAGTCGTGTACGGCTCGGCGATAATTCTCGCGCTTGTTCAAAACGATCTGCCACGACAAGCCCGCCTGTACACCTTCCAAGACCAGAAATTCAAACAACTTCTGGTCGTCATGCAGCGGCACGCCCCATTCTTCATCATGATATTTGATCATCAACTCATTATTGCCCGGCCACGGACATCGATCCATTTTGAACCCTTTTGATCCACGAATCTTCACTGATCTTCACGAACTAATATTCATGCGTGTCGATTCGTGTTAATTCGTGGATTGTTTGTTTCTCTGCTTCAATGGAATCACCAGGCGCAGCGAGGTGTGTGTTGCCGAAAACGACACGACTTTGTTATCGACCAAGCCCGCGCGTTTCGCCGCCGCGATCACATCGATATCCTTGATCTTAGCAGCTTTACCTTTGAGCGACACGACCCAGATCGCGCCGTTGGCTTTGAGATAACTCTTCAGTCGATCGAGTTTCTTTAACTCCGCTAAACTATCGGCAGCATAGAAAATCAGATCGGAATTTTTCCGCAAGCGGCCTCTAATCGTATCCGCGCCGGAATCGATCAGCAGCTGCCAGAACGATCGATCGTCGATACTGATCACACTCACGATCGACATCGGCTTGACGCCGAGCTTGTCCATGAGACTGCGCGTGGAATGAAATTCGGGTTGCCTCATAAATGATTTGTAGAGGCGACCCTCGTGGTCGCCCAAAATCGGGCAGGCACGAGGCCTGCCTTACGGTTTCGCCAAATTGTACACCAGATAGATCGCGCTCAGCCACATGATGATCGCCGAGACGCGATTCAAGACGCGCCGCACACGCACGATCGATCCGACCCAGCGGCCAACAATCGCGAGCGCGAAAAACCACAACCATGAATTCAAGATGCAGGCGAACGTGAAAGCGAACTTCGCTTCAGCGACATACGCTAACGAACTCGTGCCGATAACACCGATCGTGTCCAATATCGCAGGTGGATTCAGCAGCGAGACCGACAGCGCAAAGATGATCTGTCGGCGGGCAGGCCACTGTTTTGCATCGCTGGTTTGATCGTCGCCGAGCGGATCGGATCGCCATGTCAGCCAGCCCATGTACACCAGAAACGCGGCGCCGACTACAACCAGCACAATTTTGATCCACGCCACGGTCAGAACGACCACCGACACACCGAGGATCGCAAACAAAATAAGCAGTGTGTCACAGAGTGCGGCCGTAAGGACGACGGGCAGTGCATTTCGAAAGCGAGGTTGGGTTGCACCTTGCGAGAGGACGAACACATTTTGAGGGCCGAGCGGCAGGATGAGACCTAAAGCCAAAATGAAGCCATGCGCAAAGGCGGAGATCATGGAACGGCTGCGATCGGCTCAGGCTTCATCTGATGCGTTAGCCCAAGCCGTAGATATTTGTTTCAACAACCAGCGAATGAGCGTAGCTCGATCGGGCAGGGGCAGCATAGGATCGATCGGCGGCAGATCAAGCGCCGTCAAGGCTGCTGGCGGTGCGGGCAGTTGATCGCCATCAAATAAATCGTTGAGGCCGCGCAGCGCTTGCCGTACGCGCCGGGTCTCGGCTCGCAGTGCATCGATCCCGACTGTTTCATCCGCAATCAGGCTAACACTGTTCGTCAAGCGCGTGGTCGCCCAATCGAATAACAGATTGGCCTCAGCATCGATCAAGTTGGATCGCAATCGCTCGTCTTCCAGCAGCTGCTGTAAACTCATTTCAATTTTATTTTCAAATCCGATCATCTCGCCTCACTTGTTCGGCGGATTTTGCGCGATAGCATACACCCGCAGAAACTCGGCCTCGAACGTCTGGGCCAGCGCCGGGCTATCGACGATGATCAGGTTTTCGTCGTTCTGGTTCTGCGCGTTATCCGAAAAGTTAAACGAGCCGACAATCACCGTTTGGCCGTCAATAATGAAAATCTTGTGATGCATCAAATACGGATTGCCGTCTTGCAATACATCCAGGCCGGCCCGTTTCATGCGGCCAAACTCGCTGAAGCTCGTATCCGATCCGGTATTCTCAAACACCCCGCGCACTTCCACACCCGCTTGAGCCCGATCGAGCACAGCTTGCCCGATCGTGTCTTTGGTAAAAGAGAAAGCCAGAAAATGGATCGAGGTTTTGGCTTGCTTCAGGCGCGCCACAATTGCGCTAGTGGCGTCGTCGGCCGGCGCGAAGTAATTCTCGACATGCAGTCCATCGATCGTCAACTCATGCTGAACGGCGCGGGGTTGTTTGCGGTTGCCGAAATTTTTATCGACGAACATCTTCTCGAATTCGGCAGTGTAGTTACGCGCCAATTCGGGCGACTGAATGAGCAGGCCGACATTGTTGTAACGATAGGTGTCGTTGTCGGTGAAGTTCCACGTCCCCATCCAGACAGCCTTGCTATCGACGACGATAAATTTATTATGCATGATCCCGTCGCGGTTGCCGCCGATGATTGGAATGCCGGCTTGTTTAAGCTTCAGAAACGCCGGGTTCTCATGATCGTCTTCTAGAGTATCAATGTCCGTCGCAACCCGAATGGTGACGCCGCGCTGTTTGGCATCGAGCAGCGCTTGGGTCGCGTCGGCCAGATCGAATTGATAGATCGCCATTTCAAGACTGGTCTGCGCCGTGTTGATGAAATCCGTTAGATGAACATCCACGCCGCCGCTATGATCGGCAGCGTTGTCGGGAAATTTCGGCGTGGTGAAGAAAACTTGAATCGACTGGCTGCCGGTGTTGGTTGGCGAAGTTGAAATCTGGCGGGCTGGAGTCGGCGCAACCGATTGGCCGGTCAATTGAGCGAACAAGTCCGGTTTAAAGAAGTACAGGAGAATTGCGGCCCCCAGGATAATGATACCGAGAGTGGTTATACCCTGCGCGCCGCGGGCGCGCGATCGTTTGGTCATGGTGAAAACCTTTCAGGTGTGGAATACCACCGATCATACCGCGATAAGAAAATACCGACAAACAGATTCATGAACCGGCCGCCGCCAGCAGCGCTTGCAAAATCCACAGTGCGATCATACCCGCCGCGATCGTCGCCAGCACATTCTTCGATCGCCACGCGACGATCGACGCGAGCACGCCCGCCAGCAAGCGTGCGTTTGACAGAGATAGATCGAATTGACCGCTGTGCTGAAATAGTTCGGGGAAGACGATTGCTGAGAGAACAGCCGGAGGCACAAAACGTAGTGCGCGTTGAATGATCAACGGGAATTCGCGCTGGCCCAGCAGCGCGATCGCGGACAGGCGAATGCCGTAAGTTACCAGACCCATTCCGATGATAATCAGCCAGTAATTGTTCATGATTTAGAATCAGGGCTACGGATAGGCATAATGAACGATTCAGAAATTTCGGCCCGTCTCACTTGCGATTCAGTAATCAACCCAACCACCACTCCGATCAACGCCGCCAGCATCAAGCCAAGTTTATACGGCAAGCCATTACCCAACACCGCGACCACACCCGCTGAGATCGCCGCTGCCGCACTCGGCCGATCTTTCAGGCGCGGCACCGTCAAGGCAATGAAAGTCAACGCGAGCGTGAAGTCCAACGACCAACTGGCTGGAACTTGTGCGCCAAGAATAACGCCGATTGCTGTACTGATCTGCCACGAGGTCCACAGCGTAAGACCGGATCCCAAAAAGAACCAATGCTTGTGTGACAATTCAGTGGCTTCATGATAGTGCGTAATGGTGACCGCATAAGCTTCGTCAGTTAATAGATACGCCAATAACCATTTCCAGCGGCGTGGCAAGTGCTTCACCTGCGGCGCAAGTGAGGCACTATATAGTGCGTGCCGCAAATTCACGATGAACGTCGTCAGCACGATCACAATCAGCGGTGAGCCGGCGCTGATTAATTGCGTGCCGACAAGCTGGGACGATCCGGCAAACACAATCGACGACATGAACAACGCGACATCGATCGGAATGTGCGCACCGATCGCCAGCACGCCGTAGATCAAGCCGAATGGAACAACGCCAAGTAATATCGGCAGTTCGGCTTTGACGCCGCCAAAAAATTCGGATCGAGGTGTGGAATTCATTTGGCTCGGGAGTATTCAGCTGGCGCGAAGAAAACGAGGATGATCAAATCTTCTTCGATCGAATGGAAGCGATGCTCGATCGCGGCAGGCACAAAAACGATCGAGCCAGCTATAACCGATCGGTCTTCCACACCTGCCCGGATCGATCCGCGGCCGCTGATCACATAGTAGACTTCGTCTTCCGTGTGCGGCGATTGTGGATCGATCGATCCGGCGCGCAATCGATAGAGACCGGCGCTCATCGACGGGACGCGCAGAAATTCGTGATACAGCTTATTCGATCGATCGAGCTGTCCGATCAAATCTGTCAGATCATGCGCATCCATGGATCATTTACTCGCAGGCGCCGGGGTCGGCGCAACGGCAGGCGCGGATCGAAAGATTTTATCGAAGTTCACGATCAAGACACTGACCACCACCAGCGCTGAGCCAGCCCACAAACGCCAATCGGCTTGTTCTTGTAAGAAGATGATGCCCAGCATCAACCCGATCACTGGAAAGATATAGGTCACCAATGAAGCCCGCGTCGCGCCCCACGCATTGATCAGCGTGAAGAACAACAAATAAGCGAGGCACGTTCCCAGCAGCCCCAACCAGGCAATGGCGAACCAAGTGCCGGGCAAAGCCGGAAAGTGCAGCGGATTCTCGGCGATGGGGGTGACAATCCACATCATCGAATCGGCGAAGATGGCCACCACCATCGCTTGCACCAATGGATTCACGCCGCGCAAATATTTGCGCGAGAAAGTGATCGCGGTGGCATAACTGATCGAGGCTACCAACACTGCCAGTTGGCCCAAGACATCACCCGATAGCCCTTCAGGCCCGATGTCGCGGCTGACTAAAATAACCACGCCGCCAAACCCGACGATCAAACCTGCTAATCGCCCCAACGTAATCTTTTCATCGTGCAGCCAGAAGTGCGCAATCACGATCGTAAAGAGCGGCACGGTGCCGTTCAAGATCGAGGCCAGGCTCGACGCGATCTTCACTTCGCCCCACGAGATCAAGGTGAAGGGCAGGGCTGTGTTAAAAAAGCCCATGAACAAGAAAGCCAGCCACGTCTTGCGATCGCGCGGCATAACTTGTCGGCGAATCAGCATAATGGCGATCAAACCGAGCGCCGCAAATAGCAAACGGAAGGTCACCAGCATGAACGGACCAACTTCTTGGACGGCGATCTTGATCCACAAAAATGATGTGCCCCAGATCAAACCTAATAATCCAAAGATGCCCCATTCTTTGAGCTTCATACTTTTCCTCGATTAATTTTAACTTAGCGCACGGCTTATTGTATCAGATAGCAAATTGAAAATTGTTCATTGATCATTGAACTGTTGCCCCTTCCAGCTTCAACAGCCACGCCTTAGTCTTGAGGCCGCCGCCGCCCGAATAGCCGTGCAGCGATCCATCCGAGCCGAGCACGCGGTGACACGGGATCACGATCGGCATGGGGTTATGCCCCAGCGCCTGCCCGACGGCGCGTGACGCGCGCGGCCGACCGATCTGCCGCGCGACATCGCCATAGGTCAAGACTTGTCCGCGTGGAATCTTTAACGCCGCGACCAGCACCTTCTTTTGGAAATCGGTCAGCACGCTGTAATCGATCGGTAGATCGAATGCCTTGCGCTTGCCGATCAAGTAATCATTCAATTGCTTCAACGCCTGTTTAACTTCACGCGGTGATCGAACCAACACCGATCGCGTTTTACGCTGAACCCGATCGACAAAGGCGTGCTCGCTAAAGCCGAAATCGACTGCGACTAAGCCGCGCTCACTCACGGCGGCATACAATGTGCCGACCAACGTGTTAGACAATACATCGTAATAAATCACGCTACGTTTCTCCTGGGCTAACGCGGCACGCAATTTCACTTGTGCTCGCGCGATCGATGGCGCGTTCGGACCGGCGGCATATAACGCATCTAGTGATTGCGTTACCGCGTCCGATCCAATTAGTCGTTCATTATCTTTCAACCACACCTTAGCGTGTTGAGGAGCCATCGACTAACCTCCAGATCTTCTGTAAATTGTGCGCGGAGTTTCTTTAGCGCCTGATACACATTCGCGCGCGCGGCATCTTCGCTGCAATTTAACGCCGCGGCAATCGCCTCATAACTCAAGTCTTGATACTTCTTCATAATCAAAGCCGCCTTTTGTTGATAGGGCAAGGCTTCCACTGCGCGGGCAACTGCCGTCAAACGTTCGCGCTGATCCAGACCATCGAGCAGAGAGGAACGATCGGACTGCAAATCAGGATCGAGATCGCTCACCCGACGTTGATCCCGCGTCCGGCGTTGGATGTGCGTCCGCGCGGTGTTCGTCGCAATCTTGTACAACCAGGCGCGGTGATTCGCATCGATCGGCAGGCGCGGAAAAGCACGGTAGGCACGCAGGAATGTTTCCTGCAGACAGTCTTCGGCATCGGGCGTGTCGCGCAGCATCCGCCAAATATAGGCAAAAATTTCCGCGCTGTGTTTAGTCACTAAACTCTCAAAATCGATTGCGGCTGTCATCAAGCGCTCGCTTCAGAAGTCTGACTAATATAACCACGTTACTGAGGTTTTGTGAAATGTGAGAGAGCAAACCGCGGAGGCGCAGAGACGCAGAGTTTTGTTTTTCTCTGTGCCTCCGCGCCTCTGCGGTGAATGATTTTGAAATTGCTTAATCCAGGCGCTTGCGGAAACGGATTGCCGCGGCGCCCATCACCACCACGCCAAAGATAATCAGCGCGATCACTTCATTCGATACGGCCGGCAAGCCCACCCCCTTGATCTGCACTGCGCGCACGACGATCAAAAAATAACGCAGGGGCACCAGATAACTGACTGCTTGCAGGAAGGGCGGCATCGCGGCGATCGGGAAGAAGAAACCCGACAAGAAGATCGAGGGCAGCTGGATCATGATCGCGATCAGCATCGCTTCAAACTGCGTGCTGGCAATCGTCGAGATCAATAAACCCAATCCCAGTGTGGTTACAAGAAACAAGCCCGACAAAATAAGCAGCAGCGCCACGCTGCCATTGATCGGCACTTTGAACCACAGCGTGCCGATAACCAACACTTCCAGTAGATCGAGAAACGAGATCAGCGCATACGGCATCAATTTGCTGACAATCAATTCCCACGATCGAATCGGCGTGATGATCAGCTGCTCGATCGTGCCACGCTCGCGTTCACGGACCACGGCCGTTGAGGTCAGGAGCACCGCGAGATATTGCAGGATCATGCCGATCAGCCCCGGAATCATGAAATACGCGCTGACGAGATCAGGGTTGTACCAGACTTGCGTGCGAACTTCAACAGGCTGATTGATCGCGCCGCTTTGCCCGCGCGTTTCAAGCGTGGCGCGCAGCACCGCCGTGGCCTTCGTCTGCCCGATCAAGGTTGCCGCCGACAACGCGGTCGCCGCAATCGTCGGATCAGAGCCATCGATCACAAAGGCGACCTGCGCCTGCTCGCCATGCGCAACGCGATCGCCGTAATCGGGCGGAATGATCAAACCGGCCTTGGCTTGGCCGCTATCGATCAAGGTCTTCAGCTCTTCAACCGAAGAAACATCAAAATTGAAACGGAAGTAATCGGCGTTGCGATAGGCGTCGAGCAGATCGCGAGCGGCTTGCGATCGATCTTGATCGAAGATCGCAATCGGCACGTTGCGCACATCGTTCGTCGCGGAATAGCCAAGCAGAAACAGCATCAAGATCGGCATGACGAACATGATGATCAACGTACGCGGATCGCGTATGATCTGAATAAACTCTTTGCGAATGAGCGCTACTAAACGTGAACTGATCATGTGGTCAAAACAAAGGGACACGAAGGATCAGGCCTCATTCGTGTCCCTTGTCTTCAGTCTTTCGCCGCTAGCCTCTGCCTCACACCACCACATCATGTCCGGCTAACGCGATGAACACATCTTCCAGTGTTGGCTCCACTCGTTCGATGGCCGCCTCAGCAAAGCCCGCCCGGTTCATGACGATCTTTAATGATTCAAGTGTATGCGCATTCGGCGCGGTGATCACGCGCAGTCGATCGGAGGCCAGGCCCGCACGCACAATCCCGGACACATCGTGCAATTCAGTCAACGCCGCGATCAACGCCGCGCTGCCCCGATCGAGGCTGACATCCCAGGCCGCGCCGGGCAGCGCCGAGGTCTTCAAGCCGTTGGGCGTATCCATGGCCAGCAGCTGTCCGCGAAACATGATACCCACTCGATTGCAATGCTCGGCCTCGTCCATGTAATGCGTCGTTACAAAAATCGATGTGCCGCGAGAAGCGAGTTCGTAGATCAAATCCCAGAATGTGCGCCGCGCCGATGGATCGACGCCGCTCGTCGGCTCATCGAGAAACAAGAGTTTGGGTTGATGCACTAAAGCGGTGCCCAAGGCCAGGCGCTGCCGCCAGCCGCCGGACAGATCGCTCGCGCGATCGTTCTGCCGCTGGGTCAGGCCGAGCAGCTCCAATATTTTGCGCACGCGGCTCGATCGATCGCGGCGCGGCACATCATACACGCCCGCGTAAAAATCCAAATTTTCGCGCATGGTCAATTCATCATACAACGCAAATTTCTGTGACATGTAACCGACCAATGGTCGGATCG
>JBGQGR010000013.1:0-14087 GCA_041497495.1 Anaerolineae bacterium
AATAATCGATCGCTTGAGGAAGTTCAATTTTTAGCATTTCGTTCCGCCGTGAACTGATCTTGTGTACCATTTTGCCTCACCTTCCAAGAGATTTGGTTGACGGGTGTTGACTCGTGTCGACAGCGCGCCGCACGAAATTCAATAGTCTCCTGGATAACAGGAGACTTTTCGACCAATTCCGAAAATCTGAAAGAGATCAAAATGGGGGGAACACAAAGGCTCATTCCGTAGAATGAGCCTCAAGTGGGGCGATGCGGGCAACCCTGAACGTTAGGGTGGGGCACATCGCGGCTTTTAGTGGTGGCGACAAGATTTGAACTTGTGACCAAGGGCTTATGAGTCCCCTGCTCTACCACTGAGCTACGCCACCAAAAGTTGATCGACCGAAATTATACCGGATAAGAACGGGGCTGACAAGATCGAGATTGAAGAAATCAAAAACACCGCGACCAATATGATTGCGGTGTTCTGCACTCAGTTGCGGGGAGTGGATTCGAACCTATGACCTCCGGGTTATGAGCAGCAAAGTATGTTCGTATACTTTTGACCGTCAGGTTGGTCGTTTCAGGCTAACCTGAAGACCGACAATCCAACCGCTACTGGCGAGTTGTGATTGTGTGCTTACTATTATACCGAAGAAGATCTTGAGTTGCAAGAGCAATTTTTGATTACGTTTTACTTCCTCGTGTAGTTTCACCACATTTCCAATAATCTTCCAACTCATTTCCGATGCTTTTCCGACCAGCATGACGTCGTCGGAAGATCGGCTATCATCGATTTCCACTGACTTGCTAACTCACCTCGTAGACGCTGCCGTCGATTTTGGTAGATCAGGCACCTATCATTTGCTAATTGGCTCCATCATTCGTAATTTGAATGAAACTTGAATGAATGTTGAATGATTTTTGAATC
Source organism: Anaerolineae bacterium (assembly GCA_041497495.1). Lineage (GTDB taxonomy): Bacteria > Chloroflexota > Anaerolineae > Fen-1058 > Fen-1058 > JBGQGR01. The sequence continues at coordinate 913 of JBGQGR010000013.1, forward strand.
CGCGCGCCGCCATTTGAGTTATGCGGTTGCTGAATTCAATCTTTAAACATGATTGGAAGGAGCCTATGCATCAGCCCGTTAATGAAGTTCGACTGCAAGGTTTTCTCATCGAATCAGCTCGTTTATTCATTTCCCGCTCAGGTCAGCCGCGCATTGCGTTTCGGATGGAAGTGTGGATCGATGATGAGAACTTGCCACCCAAGCAGCCGGCCGGCGTCGACTATTTTTCCGTCGTGGCATTCGGTGCCCGGTTCGTGCTCTTCCTGACACAATTGAATGATGATCGTGAAATCGCCTTAGTGGGTCGATTGCGCAGTCGTGTTGTGGACATCGATGGTCGCCGGGTTGTGACGAGATCGTTGCGAAAGAAATCATTCCGCTGAAGACACGTTGGGAGGCAGTCCTTGATCGTAGGCGCCAACATGAATCCGCGAACTAAATCTTCACCGCCACTGATCGAGGTCACGATTGATATTGGTGCTGTGTGATCGTGGGCAGTCATCGCGTTGTTGATGGGCAAGCTGCTGCCGCGCATTTGTTAGCCCTGCGGATTATCAATCAGCAGAAAAGTTGCTGTTGACATGCTAGGTCATCTGTGGTAAATTTGCGCCCAACTTAATGCCAGAGAAAATATTTTAGCCATGAGTCTCAACAGTCTACAGAATCTTCGTCGTGCTAAGCGTACGTCACCGTCCATTCCGAGAGGAAGGTTGGCCGCGTCGCGCTTGGCTGAGTCAGACTGATCAATTCTGATATCCATTCGCACACAAAGCCCGCCGGTTCTCCGGCGGGCTTTTTATTTTTATACCCTGGAGGTTCGTTGTGTCAAAGCTCAAAGTGAAGAAAGTGGTATTGGCTTATTCGGGCGGATTGGATACATCCGTGATCGTACCGTGGTTGCGTGAGAACTACGACTGTGAAGTGATCTGCTTCTGCGCCGATGTGGGTCAAGGCGAAGAATTGTCTGGCTTGCCCGCCAAAGCGATCGCCAGCGGCGCGAGCAAATGCGTCATCGAAGATCTGCGTGAAGAGTTTGCGAGCGAATATTTGTTTCCGATGTTGCGCGCCAGCGCGATTTACGAACGCAAATATTTGCTCGGCACCTCCGTCGCCCGACCGTTGATCGCCAAACATCAAGTCCATGTCGCGCAAGCGGAAGGCGCGGATGCGGTGGCGCATGGCTGCACCGGCAAAGGCAACGATCAAGTCCGCTTCGAGTTGACGTTCACCGCGCTCGATCCGCGTTTGAAAGTGATTGCACCGTGGCGCGAGTGGAGTATTCGATCGCGGCAAGATGCCTTGGTCTACGCTCAGGAGCACAACGTGCCCGTCACGGCGACCGAGAAATCGATCTACAGCCGCGATCGGAATCTATGGCACTTGTCGCACGAAGGCGGCTTGCTAGAAGATCCGTGGCTGGAGCCGGAAGAGAGCATATATCAACTTAGCGTTACGCCGGAAGACGCGCCCGATCAAGCGCAGATCGTCGAGCTCGAATTTGAGCAGGGTTATCCGATCAAGATCGATGGTCAAGCGTTGTCGCCCGCCAAGATCATCGAGACGCTCAATGTCATCGGCGGTCAGCACGGCGTCGGTCGAGTCGATCTCGTCGAGAATCGATTGGTCGGCATGAAATCGCACGGCGTGTATGAAACGCCCGGCGGCACGATCTTGTTTGCCGCGCATCGCGAACTCGAATCCATCACACTCGATCGCGACACGCTGCATTACAAGGACGTTGTCGCGCAGCGCTATGCCGAACTCGTCTATAACGGTCAGTGGTTCACCCCGCTGCGTGAAGCGCTCGATGTGTTCATCGATAAAACGCAGACACATGTCAGTGGTTCAGTCCGATTGAAACTATACAAGGGCAACGTGATCCCGATCGGCCGACGCAGCCCCTTTAGTTTATATCGCGAAGACTTTGCCACATTCGGCCAAGAAGACGTCTATGATCAAAGCGATGCTGAAGGTTTCATCACGTTGTTTGGCCTGCCGTTGAAAGTTCGCGCAATGATGGACGTGACCGAAGGCGGCCGCTCGCGCTACGCTGAGCCGGACTATTCGCAATTCAAACGGGACTGATCGATGAAACTGTGGGGCGGACGTTTTTCTGAGAATCTCAATCAACTCGCAGCGGACTTCAATAACTCGCTGACCTTTGACTATCGCTTAGCTGAAGCCGATGTGCGCGGATCGATCGCATGGGCGCACGCACTCGCTCGCGCCAAAGTGATCAGCGACGTTGAAGTGAATCAACTCGTCTCGGGCTTGCAACAAATCTTGATCGAGATCGAGTCTGGTCAATTTGATTACGCCACAACGGACGAAGACATTCACACTGCGATCGAACGACGCTTGAGTGAGATCAGCGGCGCGGTTGCGGGCAAGCTGCATACCGGCCGCAGCCGCAACGATCAAGTCGCGACGGATTTCCGATTGTGGCTGTTGCCGATGATCGATCAGATCGATCGCTTGTTGCATGAACTGCAAACTGCTTTTGTAAATCGCGCTGAAGCCGATTGGGGCATTCTGCTGCCCGGCTATACGCACTTTCAACGCGCGCAGCCGATCTTGCTCAGCCATTGGTGGTTATCGCACTTCTGGCCGCTGACGCGCGATCGAGAAAGGCTGATTCAACTGAGAAGTCGAACAAGCGTCATGCCACTGGGCGCGGGTGCGTTGGCCGGCACATCTTTCCCGATCGATCGTGAACAACTCGCGCGCGATCTCGGCTTTGATCAAGTTTCACTGAACAGCCTTGACGCGGTGTCCGATCGAGACTTCGCCGCGGAATTCCTATTCGTAGCATCAATGATAGCCATTCATCTGTCGCGATTGTCTGAGGCGCTGATCCTTTACTCGACGGCGGAGTTCGGCTTCATCGAGCTGGCGGATGCGTTCTCGACCGGATCGAGTTTAATGCCGCAAAAGAAAAACCCGGATACGCTGGAACTCACACGCGGCAAAACTGGTACGTTGATCGGTCAGCTCACCGGTTTGCTGGCTACCCTCAAAGCGTTGCCATCCGCTTACGACAAAGATTTGCAAGAAGACAAACCGCCTGTGTTTGATGCCGCCGACACTTTACGGCGGATGATTCCCGTGATGGCCGGTATAATCGACACGCTGACTCTTCACGCCGATCGCATGCGCGCCGCGCTCGATCCGAATATGCTAGCGACCGATCTCGCCGATTATCTGGTTGAGCGCGACGTGCCGTTTCGAGAAGCGCACCATCTCGTCGGTCAGGTGGTGAAACGCGCCATCGATCGAGGCGAGAGGATCGATCGGTTGCCGTTGGCCGAATTGCACTCGATCAGCCCCGTGTTTGCCGAAGACGTGGCGAAGGTATTCGACTTTGAAACATCGATCGATCGGCATAACGCGATTGGCGGCACCGGTCATCAATCTGTAAAAAATCAACTCGCGCAAGCGAAAGACTATCTCACAGCACATGAGGAGAAAAATAAATAATGGTTAACTGTCCAGAATGCGATGCCGAATTGAAACTCGACGGTGTCGTGCAAGGTGAAATTGTGGTGTGCCCCGACTGCGGCGTCGATCTCGAAGTCACCAGTCTCGATCCGCTGACGGTCGCTTTGGCGCCGATGGAAGCAGAAGACTGGGGCGAATAAGCTCAGCTGAAGCTTGAGAGGAGACTAAAATGAAAATTGGAATTCTGCTATCACGCGTGCGCGTGGAAGAGAAATGGTTGTGTGAAGCGTTCGATAAGCGCGGCGTGACGTACGATCGCATCGACGATCGCGAGGCGATCTTCGACATCGATCAAATCGCTCACTGGCGGCAGTACGCTGTCGTGCTGGAGCGCAGCATCTCGTTCGCACGCGGCTTGTATGCGACACAGATTTTGAATGCGTGGGGCGTGCCGACCGTCAATATGTCCGACGTCGCGGCGATCTGCGGCGACAAGCTGACCACCACGTTGATGCTGCAGCGTGCGCACGTTCCGCAGCCGCGCATTCAAGTTGCGTTCACACCCGAATCGGCACTCGAAGCGATCGAGCAGATGGGCTATCCGGTCGTGCTCAAGCCCGTCGTCGGATCGTGGGGACGCTTGTTGTCGAAGATCAACGATCGCGAAGCGGCCGAAGCGATCCTGGAACACAAAGAAACGCTCGGCTCGTATCAACATTCGATCTTCTACATTCAGGAATACATCACCAAGCCGGGCCGCGACATTCGCGCGTTCGTCATCGGCGAACAAACCGTATGCGCAATTTATCGGACGTCGCCGCATTGGATCACCAACACGGCGCGCGGCGGTCAAGGCACGACCTGTCCGGTTACGCCCGCGCTGAATGATATTTGTGCTGCGGCGGCGAAAGCCGTTGGGGGCGGCGTGCTCGCGATCGATGTACTGGAAGATCCGCAGCGCGGCTATCTCATCAACGAAGTCAATCATACGATGGAGTTCCACACAACGGTGCCCACCACGGGTGTCGATATTCCCGGCATGATTGCCGATTACACGATCGCTGTTGCGCAGCATCAGGGCGATCACGCTGTGCCGATGAATCTGCCCGTCCCGCAGTTCATCACTCAGCCCCGATCGGAGATCAGCGCATGAAAGTATCGATTGTGGGCGCATCAGGTTATACCGGCGGTGAACTGCTGCGCCTGCTGTTGTTTCATCCGCAGGTCGAGATTGCGCAGGTGACTTCTGAAAGTCATGTCGGCGAATATGTGTATCAGCAGCATCCGAACTTGCGCAAGCGCACTCAGATGCAATTCACCAGCCGCGATGTGCTTCAGCCTTGCGAGGTGTTATTCCTCGCGCTGCCGCATGGCGAAGCGCAAAAGCAAATTGATCATTACATTAGCCTCGCGCCGAAGATTATCGATCTTTCTGCCGACTTCCGATTGAAAGATGCCGCACTCTATCGGAAGTGGTATCACGACGATCATGCCGCACCGCAGCATCTTGGATCGTTTGTGTATGGCCTGCCGGAGGTCGAACGTGAGGCGATGAAAACGGCCACGCGCATCAGCGGCGTCGGCTGTAATGCGACTGCGTCGATCTTGGCGCTGTTGCCATTAGTGAAAGCGAACTTGATCGATCTCGATAAACCGATCATCGTCGATGTGAAGTCCGGATCATCCGAAGGCGGCGCCTCGATCAATCCCGGATCGCATCATCCTGAGAAGAGTCATTCGGTGCGTGCTTATGCCCCGACCGGACATCGACACACGGCCGAAGTGATTCAGGAACTTGGTCTAAACAATGTGCACCTCAGCATGACCGCCGTCGAGCTAGTGCGCGGTGTGTTGGCGGCGGCGCATGTCTTCATCAAGTCCGGTGTGGCTGAGAAAGACTTATGGAAGGCTTATCGATCGGCTTACAACAACGAGCCGTTTGTGCGCATCGTCAAAGATAAGACCGGCATTCATCGCGTGCCCGATCCGAAAATATTAAGCGGCTCGAACTACGCCGATGTCGGCTTCGATCTCGATCCAGAGACAGGCCGCGTCGTGTCACTGGCGGCGATCGACAATTTAATGAAGGGCGCGGCGGGCAGTGCCGTGCAAGCGATGAATATCATGTGCGGCTTTGCGGAAACGACGGGGCTGGAATTTCCAGGACTGCACCCGATTTAAACCGCCAAGTTCGCGAAGAACGCAAAGAAAACCTTTAAAAAACCTTCGCGCTCTTTGCGGTGAATTGTACCGATAGGATTGTTAACGATGATAGTCGTAAAAATTGGCGGCGTGAATGGTGTGAATATCAGCGCCGTGATCGCTGATGTTGCAGCGCTCGTAAAGGCGGGGCAAAAATTAATCATCGTGCATGGGGGTTCCGGCGAGACGAATGCGATCTCGGCGCAGCTGGGTCATCCGCCCAAATTCGTCACGGCGGTTTCGGGTTTCACCAGCCGCTACACCGATCGCGAGACACTGGAAATTTTTGCGATGGTGACGGCGGGCAAGATCAATACGATCTTGGTTGAGAAATTGCAGAAGGCGGGTGTGAATGCGTTCGGTCTGTCGGGCGTCGATGGTAAGTTGATGGTGGCGAAGCGCAAAGACTCGATCCGCATTGTCGAGAACGGTAAGCAGCGCATTCTGCGCGATGACTACACGGGCAAGATCGAAACAGTGAATCGCGATCTGTTGCACTCGTTGATCGATGCGGGTTATACGCCCGTCATCGCACCGCTGGCGATTTCACCGGAAGGCGATGCGTTAAACGTCGATGCCGATCGAGCCGCGGCGATGATCGCGGGCACGGTCAACGCTGAGCAGCTGATCATCCTATCGAATGTGCCAGGACTGCTAAGAAATTTTCCGGACGAAGGTTCGTTGATCGAACACATCGACAAAGCGAAGGTCGATCAATCGATCGAGTTTGCCGAAGGCCGCATGAAGAAGAAAGTCTTAGGCGCAAGCGAAGCGTTGAGTCTCGGCGTCGGGCAAGTCGTGTTTGCTGACGGACGAATCGATCATCCGCTGGCTGGCGCACTCCAAGGGAAAGGGACTGTAATCTCGTGACGATCCAGGAACTTGAATCTCAATATACTTCTGGTGTTTACACCAAACGCCCGATCGCGATTGTGCGCGGACGCGGCGCGCAGCTGTGGGACAGCGATGAAAATGAATACATCGATTGTGTCGGCGGGCAGGGCGCTGCGAATTTAGGGCATGGCAACTTACTGATCGCTGACGCTATCGCCGCGCAAGCTCGAACGTTGATCAGCTGCCCTGAGATGTTTTTCAACGATCGACGCGCCGAGTTGGAAGCAAAATTGCTCGGCATCGCGCCGCAAGGTCTGACGCGCGTGTTCTTGTGCAACTCTGGCACGGAAGCGATCGAAGCCGCGTTGAAATTCGCGCGGCTGGCGACGAAGCGCATCGAGATTGTGGCAGCCATGCGCGGCTTCCACGGGCGTACTTTCGGCGCATTATCCGCGACGTGGGAAAAGAAATATCGCGAACCGTTCGAGCCGCTGGTGCCGGGCTTTCGGCACATTGCCTATAACGATGTCGCGGCGTTGGATGAAGCGATTACGGATCAGACAGCGGCTATAATTCTTGAAGTGGTGCAAGGCGAAGGCGGTGTGCGACCCGGCACCCCAGAATTTTTGCATCAAGCCCAAGAGTTGTGTCGGCAGCGTGGCGCGCTGTTGATCATTGATGAAGTACAAACGGGTTTTGGCCGCACCGGCAAAATGTTTGCAAGCCAGCATTTTGATCTTCAGCCGGATTTGCTGTGCGTCGCGAAGTCCATGGCAGGTGGCTTGCCAATGGGCGCGACGCTGATCGGATCGCGCGTCGGCGAATTGCCGTCGCAAGTGCATGGCTCGACCTTCGGTGGAAATCCGTTGGCGTGCGCGGCCTCGCTGGCGGCGATCGATTATCTTGAAACGAATCATCTGCCGGAACGCGCTGCGGAGTTAGGCGCGTGGTTTTTGAATGAACTGCGCCAGATCGAATCGCCGGTTATCCGTGAAGTGCGCGGGCTGGGTTTGATGATCGGGATTGAACTCAAGCAGAAGGTCACACCGTATTTGCAAGAGTTGATGCAGCATCATGTGCTGGCATTGCCGGCGGGACTGACGGTGCTGCGTTTCCTGCCGCCGCTGGTGATCGAGCAAACCGATCTTGAGAAAGTGGTTCAGGCTGTGGGTGAAGTTTTGAGCCAAGAGATCAATTGAACATGACCGATTCTCCAACTCAATCAACGATTGACAATCATAAATCAGAACTCAGAGATCAGAGATCTAAAATGACCGAGCCTCCCCGTTTTCAAGAATATCAACCGCGCGCACTGGAGATCATCGATACCACGCTGCGCGACGGGCAGCAGACTTCCCTGCTGCACGATCATCACAAATATTTCTTCACGCGTGCCGACAAAGAAGAGATCGTTCGCGCGCTGATCATCTACGGCGTCAAGTTCATCGAACTGTTCGCGCCGCTGGTCAGCCCGCAGGAGCGCGAAGATTGGTCGGCGCTGCGATCAGTGCGCGATAGTCTGATCACGCAAAAGGGCTACACCTTTCTGCTGGCGCATGTGCGCTGCCATCCGCGCGATGTCGAAAGCGCGATCGAGGCGGGCGCGGACGGACTGAATTTTTACATCGGCACGTCGACCGAGTCACGCCACTACAATCACGGGAACGATCTCAGTGCGATCATCGATAAAGCAGCGAAGTTGCTGGAAGACGTGCGCCGCAATTATCCGCACCTCATTCTGCGCTTCAGCGGCGAGGATGCCTTTCGCACACGCGAAGACGATTTACTTCAGGTGTACGACGCGGTCGCACCGTATGTCGATCGGTTGGGCACACCCGATACGGTCGGCGTCGCGACGCCCAACGCGGTGGCGCATCGGATCGATGTGCTGCATCAACGCTACCCAACGATCGATCTGGAAGGGCACTTCCACGACGATCGCGGTCTGTCGCTGACGAATGCATTGGAAGCCGTGCGGCATGGCATGCGCTACATCAATACCACGCTGTTAGGCATCGCAGAACGATCGGGCATTACCAGCCTGACCGCGCTGCTGTTCAATCTGTACATCGATCGTGAATTCGATAAACTCGAAGGTTATCACTTGCGCGGCTCCTATCCGATCAATGTCTTGGCCGCCGATAAACTCAAGATGCTGGTGCCGTCAAAAGAGCCGGTGAGTCTGACGAATCGCACGCACACGGCCGGCGTGCATCAGCAGGCCGTACTGAATGATGCCTCCACTTATGAAGCGCATCCGCTCGATCTCTTCGGCGTGAGCGAAACTGAAATCCTGCTGGGGCCATTGTCCGGCTGGAACATCATTCATTACTTCCTCCAAGAGATTCGTTATTATCAAATCGATGAGGCCACGGCCAAAGACATCGCGGCGGTGTTCAAAGAGCGCGTCTATCAACTCGCGCCGGATATTTCGCCAGAGCAAGTGTTGATCGATATTGCCGAAAAAGAATTCGGCCTGGCTCATTTGGAATTGCCGAAGTCGGTTGCGCCGATCGTGCAACGGCTCGATTCATCGGCTCCTCGTTCCGTTCAAGCAAGCGGCATTCCATTAAAACACTCTGCGGAGGTGAGTTGATGGGTTACACTTTTGCCGAGAAAGCCTTGGCGCGCGCGGCGGGATTATCACAGGTGATGGCCGGCCAAGTGATCGATGCGAGACCCGATGTCGCGCTGTCGCATGATAACACCGCGGCGATCGCGCGCATCTTCCGCGCGATTGGACTCGATCGGGTGGTGATTCCCGATCGGCTGTGCATCACCCTCGATCATGCCGTGCCCGCGCCGACGCCGAAGCACGCGCAGAACCACGCGGAAGTCCGCGCGTTCGTGATCGAGCAAGGCGTCCGGAATTTTTTTGAAGTGGGACGCGGTATTTGTCATCAGGTGTTGAGCGAAGAAGCCTTGGTGCTGCCGGGTCAATTGATCTTGGGCGCGGACAGTCACACGCCGCATTTCGGTTGGCTTGGCGCGTTCGGCACGGGCGTGGGCCGCACCGAGATGGCGGCGATTTGGGCCACGGGCGAATTGTGGCTGCGCGTGCCGGACAGCATGCGAGTGATCGTTAAAGGCGAACTTGGACGCGGCGTTACCGCGAAAGATTTGTGCCTGCATTTGATCGGAGAACTCGGCGCGGACGGCGGGCTGTATCAATCGATCGAGTTTTCCGGTGACGGCATTCAGCGCCTGTCGATCGAGAGCCGCATGGTGATTCCGAACATGATGGCCGAGTTCGGCGTGAAGAACGCCTATCTGCCGCCCGATGATTTGGTCTTCGATTATTTGGCCGAGCGTCGAGCGAAACGGTTGAATGCGGAACGTGGAATGCCAAATGTGGAATTAAAATCGGAAATCAAAAATCAGAAATTAGAAATTGAAAGTCGGGCCGTGTATCCGGATAAAGATGCGACTTATGCTTCCACGCATATCATCAAGGCAGCTTCGATTGAATTGAAGATCGCCTGTCCGCATGCTGTAGACAATGTGAAATCGCTGCATGAAGTGGCCGGCACAAAAGTGCATCAAGCTTTCATTGGAACTTGTACCAATGGTCGATTGGAAGACATCGCCGCCGCAGCCGAGATCGTGCGCGGTCAACGTGTCGCCAGTGGAACTCGTTTATTGATCATTCCGGCTTCATCGCAAGTTTACGCCGAGGCGATGCGCGCGGGCTACATCCAAACATTGATCGAAGCAGGCGCATCAATCGGCACGCCGGGCTGTGGACCGTGCATGGGCAATCACATGGGTGTGCTGGCGCCGGGCGAAGTGTGCATCTCGTCGGCCAATCGAAACTTCAAAGGCCGCATGGGTCAAGCCGACGCCGAAATTTATTTGGCCAGTCCGGCGGTGGTGGCTGCCAGCGCCATCGCCGGTGTGATTGCTGATCCACGCGAGGTGACACCATGAACGCGCCACACTTAGTCATCAACGGAAAAGTCTGGAAGTATGGCGATGGCGTCAACACCGATGTGATCTTTCCGGGCAAATATACTTACACCTTGAAAGAACCGAACGAGATCGCCGCACACGCATTGGAAGACCTTGATCCGGATTTTGCGCCAAACGCACAGGCGGGCGATGTGATCGTCGCCGGCCGCAATTGGGGCAATGGCAGTTCGCGCGAGCAAGCAGTCACCACTTTGAAATACAAAGGCCTTGCGGCGGTCGTAGCGAAATCGTTCGCGCGAATTTATTTTCGCAATGGCATCAATCAAGGCTTGCTGCTGATCAGCTGTCCGGCGGCGGTCGATGCCGCGGAGCGCGGCGACACGCTGGAGATCGATCTATCGAACAATCTCATTCGATTGAAGGGACGCGAGTTTCCATTTCCGCCGCTATCGCCGACTGCGCTGGGTATCATTCAAGACGGCGGCTTAGTGCCGCACCTTCGCAAGAAACTCGGACTCACCAATACAGAGGCCGTGCCGCTCGGCGGCGAATGACGAGTAACGAGTGAACAGTGAAACGTCTGGCGGGGTATGCGCTGCACCAATCGATCACGCACGACCCTCCATATCTGAGAAGGCAATTGACCTTGACTAAAATCTGTTTGATCAACGGAGACGGAGTTGGAAAAGAGGTGATTCCTGCCGCAGTGGAGATTCTCGTTGCGTTGGGACTTGGCATCGAATTCATTGAGGCACAGGCCGGCTTTGAATACTTTCAACACTCCGGCGAGGCGATTCCCGATGCAACATTATTCGCGGTTGAATCAGCGGGCGTGGCGTTGTTCGGCGCAACCTCATCGCCGTCCACACCGGTCGAGGGTTACCGCAGCCCGATACTGATTATGCGCAAGACCTTCGATCTGTTTGCGAATCTTCGACCGGTTCAATCACTGCCCGGATCGTTCTCACGCTCGAATATCGATCTATTGATCGTGCGTGAGAACACTGAGGGATTGTATGCGGGCCGCGAACGACGTGAAGGCGACACCGCTATTGCCGAGCGAGTGATCACGCGCAAAGGCTCGGAGCGCATCGCGCGCGTTGCGTTCGAGCAGGCGCAAAAACGAAAAGAGCACTCACAAGTCACGATCGTTCACAAAGCGAATGTCCTGAAAATGACGGACGGACTTTTTCGCGAGTGCTGTTTAGAGATAGCGCAGCAATTTCCTGCAGTGGCCGTGAATGAGATGCTGGTCGATGCTATGTCGATGCGCTTGGTGCGCGATCCGGAAAATTTCGATGTGATCGTCACGACCAATCTCTTCGGCGATATTCTGTCCGATGAAGCATCGGCACTGATCGGCGGTTTAGGTGTTGCGCCATCGGCGAACATCGGGCGGACCGCCGCCGTGTTCGAACCGGTGCACGGCTCCGCGCCCGATATTGTGGGTCAAGGTATCGCCAATCCGATCGGCGCAATCCTCTCGGCGGCCATGCTGCTCGATCATATCGAGCAGCACGCTGCGGCCGATCGAGTCCGCCGCGCTGTCCATGAGACTCTGGCGCAGGGTGTCTTGCCCAGAGATTTGGGCGGCAGGGCGAAAACGAGCGAAGTGACGAACGCGATCATGAGGAATTTGTGATAGTAGACTGTTGATTGTTGATTCAGTTTGGCGATCAGCGATCAGAAATCAGCAATCCGCAATGGATGAGATTGAACTAGTAGAAGGTCTGCTGCAACGCTACAGCCCGACTTATCAGGAAGCCAAGGCGGTGAATTATCTCGTCGCGCAGATGAGCGCGTTGGGCTTCGATGCGCGGGTGGATGAAGTCGGCAATGCCGTCGGCGTGATCGGCAGCGGGCCGAAAGAAATCATGCTGCTTGGGCACATCGATACTGTGCCAGGCTTCATTGAAGTCAAGCGTGACGGCGATCAATTGTATGGACGCGGCGCGGTCGATGCCAAGGGGCCGTTGGCTTGTTTTGTCGCCGCGTCTTCGATCGTCGGCTCACGTGAAGACTGCCGTGTCGTCGTGATCGGCGCGGTCGGCGAAGAAGGCGATTCACGCGGAGCGCAGTTTGTCCGCGATCGATACAAGCCGGATATGTTGATCATCGGTGAGCCCAGCGGCTGGGATCGCATCACATTGGGTTACAAGGGCAGCGCGTGGTTTGAATATGAAGTGAAACGAGCGCTCGCTCACACTTCGGCGAATGTCGAAAGCGCCTCGCAAGCCGCTGTGAGTTTTTGGACTCGTGTGATGGCTCGATCGGCGCAGCTCAATGCCGACCAGCCAAAGATGTTCGATCAACTCATGCCCTCGCTGCGCCAGATGAGTTCCGCGTCGGATGACTTCATCGAATCGGCGCAGCTGAAATTCAATGTGCGCCTGCCGTTGAGGATGAGTGTGGCCGAAGTCGCTGAGCTGATCCAATCGGCAGCGGTCAACGCTGAAGCAAAATTGATCGAGGGCACGCCGGCTTATCGCGCAGAGAAGAACACGCCGCTAGTTCGCGCGTTCTTGTCATCGATCCGCAAATATGAGGGAATACCGAGTTTTAGCGTGAAGTCCGGCACATCGGATATGAATTTGGTTGCGCCCATATGGGGCTGCCCGACTTTGGCTTACGGGCCGGGCGATTCCGATCTCGATCACACTCCGCATGAACACATCCTCATCAGCGAATATCAGCGCAGCGTTCGGATTGTGGCTGAAGTATTGCGCGTACTCTAATCACACCATATCCTGCAGTTAAAATTGTGGATCGTCTTTGACGCCAAGGCCTGGCTG
>JBGQGR010000014.1:0-13994 GCA_041497495.1 Anaerolineae bacterium
CAGCAATGGCTTTGCCGAAGGCGTCAACTTGAAGATCAAATTGATTAATCGCCGCGCTTTTGGATACACCAATTTCGTCAATTTCCGATTGCACGTTTTAGTCGCTTTCAACCCGCGTTCCCGTTAAAGTCGGGAGAGCCATAATTGTTCATCTTTCGACACGTGTACGAAGACGGTATCGTTTTGATCCAGCGGCTGTAGGCAGCGCCACGTCAGTTTTAGAGATCGATCATGGCCGGTGGATAGATCTGCTTGGCTCAGTTGCAGCGAATGGCCGAAGGTTGCCAGCCCCGATTGATCTGATCTGCTCGATCGGACGCTGCCGACTTCACGCAGCTGCAGCGATCCGTCTGAGCGGTAATCAGTCAAATACACTGCATCGCTGTGCAGCGCCGCCTCAAAAATTTTAGATGGATCAGTATCTGATCCGCGCACGGCGACATCGTACGGATACACGGCGCGCTGGTCGGCGCCCACTAAGAAATCGGAGATCGATCGATCGCCGGCGCTGGCTCCGTTCGCGGCACGGGCGAAATCTGATAAATTTTCGACGACCGGTGCAAGGATCAGTCCCCAATAGCCCAGCGGGTATGTTCGAGGTTGCAGCTCCAGCCGATCGGGATAATTGACGAACAAGAGTTCGGCATTCGCTCGATCACTTAATCGTGAGATCGTTTGATCGAGATGTTGCGTGCCTATCGCATACAGTCTTTGAAAACTTAGCCACTGACTAATCGAGACCGCGACGACTGTGAAGCCGATCGAGACAGCGATATGGCGGCTCAGGAATTGTTGGCGAGTGAAGAGCCATATGATCAAGCCGCTCCACAGTGCGGCGATGCCGAGTGAGGACGGGTACAGCAGGCGCGATCCAAGTTGCACATATTTCCATGAAAGACCGACCCAGATCGGCAGCAGACCCGCGCCAAGCCAAGCGATAATCGTCAGCAGCTGATGCAGCGAGTGCCCTTTCCAGAGACTGAGGAGCAGCAGGAGCGTGATCAGCGCGAACAAAGCGATCAAGACTATCAATGGCGAATTCATCAGAGGTATTGAGAGCAGGCCTGCAAATGGAAAGACAATGCCTTGCAATAAATAACCGAGCACAGTGGGCTGGAAGCCTTGACCGATCACGCCGCCTGCGCGCGGGACATGCAGCCAAATAAACAAGTAGATCGCCGCTAAAGAGAGATGCCAGACGGGCCAGCCGCGCCGCGATCGATCAGTGGATTCATTTCGATGAATGAAGGCCAGCCAAATAAACAGGACGACAAATGAGACGGCGCTCTCTTGAATCAACAATGCGAAAGTATAGGCAAGCAGGGATAGAAAGAGAAAACGTGTTTGCTTGCGCCGGTTAAATCGATTCGCGGTAACGAGCGAGATGAACAGGAGTAGCATGGTCAGTGCTTGCAGCGGCGCGGCCCAAGCGATGGCTTGATACGACAGCGGAAAGATCGCAAAGACGACCGAGGCTAGTCGAGCGTGCCACTTTTCGAAATCAAACGCTTGCAAGACTGAAACACTGAGCAAGGTTGTCAGCAAATGTGCGGTGATTTGAATGAGGTGTGCCAGCGGCGCATTCACGAGGCCACCGGCGGACGCGATGAGTGCGCGATTCATTAATACGCCAAGCGGCCGATAGAATTGATAGGACGGCAGAGAAGTGAAGATCTGCCAGACCGATTGGCCTGTACCCTGCTGATACCAAGTTGGATCGTCCCAGATCAAGCCGAAGTGGATCGAGGGTGCGTACATCACGAAGACGATCAGCGCGAGGCAGACCGCGAAGACGAGATCGCTATGAGTGCTGAGGAAAGATTGCAACTTCGACATGATTCTAGGCATCATTGCGAACCGCAAAGCGACGACGCAATCTCAACGATCTTAACAAGCGATTGCTTCGCCGGCATCCTTCACTTCGTTCAGGAAGCCTCCTCGCAATGACGGCACAATCAATCATATCTTTTCAACCACCATAAAATGTGACAGGCCGAAGAACTTCAGCGGGGTTCGTTCGAAAGTGTAAGTGATCCCGCGCAGCACGCGACCGATCGATGGACGGCGTGTGACGAGGTTATCGTAGCCGGGATAAATTTGCGTATGAGTGAGGACGCGTGATGGCGTATCGCGAAATAGATTGCGGATACCGCGTCCGGTATACGCGCGCACATGCGGCGCCAGTCGATTGCGAATCGGATTCGGTAAGTAGTTGATGAGCGGTGTGTTGCCGAAATGATATTTTCTGCGCCAGTAATGTCCGTGCGTTTCGAACGGATACCATCGATTGGGGCAAAACAAAATGACTCGACCGCCCGGCCGCAACACGCGGATCATTTCGTGCGCCGCCTGTCGATCGTTGGCAACATGCTCGATCACTTCATGTGACAAGATCGCGTCGAATGATCGATCGGGATAGGGCAAGTACTCGCCCGCTGCGACATGAAGTTGCTCAATGCCCGATCGAGTTCCTTCGGCGACGCGATCGAAATCGATGTCGAGCCCGATCGTGTTGTAGCCCAACTCGCTGAGATGCCTCACATACATACCGAGGCCGCAGCCATCGACCAAAATGCGGCGCGCATCGATCGGCAGTGCGTGCAGGATCATATCGAGGCGGCGATTCTGCCCGAAGCGCCACACGTATGATGGCTCGCCGCGCAGTGCGGCGCTCGATGAAGGTTGATGTGTCACGGCAGCGTAAACTCTTCGCGATGACCGAACTCTTTGGAGTTGTCGATGAGGCGAATCCATTTTGGGGTGAGCGTGTAAAAGGAACTGCGTGCGATCTGATCGACGAACTCGGCGGTGAATGGGAACTTGTCGCGGAAGAGCGCCCACGCCCGATCGGTTTCATCCGGGTCGATCAAGCGCCGCGCCTGTCCATCGATCTGCAGGCCATGAATATCCCGCCAATCCCAAGTCTCGTTATGGATCGCTACGGCGACGCGGCTGACGCGTTCAAGGTTTTGTGAATGCCTGCTCTTCTCACCTGATACCCCATTTACGTTCAATGCATCGTCGGTGGCGGTAAACAAGCTGGCGGCTTGCGGCCACGCTTCTCGATCGATAGTCGCAATTGTAAGCGTCGTGTGCTTCTTCAAGAAAGCAGAAACTTCAATGCGTTGTGCTTCGGTGATCTTTGCCATTTGCTTCTTTACTCATCACTCATTATTTTTTAAACCGCGTATCGCGATCGAGCGTGAGGCGCAGTCCTTCTTCAAACGAAACGCGCGGCGCGAAATTCAATAGCGCATGCGCCTTGCCGATGTTGGCCCACAAACGTTTGACTCCGCCACCGCTTGAATTGCGCAGCGGCTCGATTGGTTTGTTAAGGATCTGACCGATCAACTCGATCAACGAATCGATCGATGTTTCCGAGCCGCTGCCGATGTTGATCACTTCCCGATCGATATTCCGCGCGATCGACGCGGCTTCCAGCGCGTTGATCACGTCATCGATATAGATGAAGTCACGTGATTGTGATCCGTCGCCAAAAACCACCAACGATCCGTTATTCAACGCCTGCCGCAAGTATTGTGGAATCACCGGCGCGTGTGACGGTGGCAGCGGCTGACCGGGACCATAGGCATTGAAGATGCGCAGGCACACGGTTTCTATTTTCCACAAGGCACCGATCGTGCGCACGTAGTGCTCGGCGGCAAGTTTGCTGACCGCATACGGCGAATCGGGATTCGGGGGCAAGTCTTCATGCACCGGCTGATGTTGCTGCGTGCCGTAGATCGCGCCGGACGAAGCCAGCACCACGCGCTTCACGCCCGCATCGCGGATCGCTTCCATCACGGCCACAGTGCCGCCAACATTGACGGCGTTGTAATCGCGCGGATACAAGATCGATTCCGGCACAGACACGCGCGCCGCTAAGTGATAGACACAATCGATGCCTTGCAGCAGCGACCACAACTTTGGCACATCCGTCACATCGCCGCGGGTGAACAACACGCCCTGCTCGAGTCGCGCCGGATCGCCGGTCGTCAGATCGTCCAGCACGCGCACGGTATGTCCACCGCGCGCCAATCGATTTGCCAACGCCGCGCCAAGAAAACCCGCGCCACCTGTAACCAAAAAATTCATAAATGATCCCGACTGAACTTGATCGAGCAGCGCGATTATAGCATGGTCTCAGACAGCGATGCGCGGGGCATAGCTCCAGCTGCGTCCACAAGCGAGTTATAATAGCGACGGTCTTGACCACAGACTGTAATTAGTGTGTAAATTACACTAAACGAGGCTCATGCGAACTCAATTAAAAACCATTTTGAAACGAATCGATATTCTGTTGCCGCGCGCGATCATCTTCGCATTGATCGCGCTGATCGTTGGCCAAGAATATCCAACGCCTGGCGATTACCGCACACAAATCTTGCGGGCGGTGGGCGATCAGTTTTTTGATTTCGTGCAATGGGAAAGCGATGCGGTCACCGAAAAAGTTTTGCAACTCGCCGTGCCGATCCAAAACTATCTCGACGATCACCAGCAGGCCCAATTCGTGTTGGACTATCTGGAACTCACGCAGCACTGGATGACGCTTGAACAAAAAATCCGCAACATCTATGCCGATGCATCGATCAAAGATCCGGCCAGCGCCTCCGCCGATCTTCGATCGCAGCGCGATGCGGCCCGCCGCCAGATCGAACAGCGCCGGCCCACTGCCGAAGCGATCATCCAACAACAAATTTCCAGTGTCTTGGTCGATCAGGGTTTTGCCGTCGGCGGTGAAGTCATGCCGCCGATCGCGGCGCGCATCACGCCCCTGCCTTATATGCTGATCGTTTCGCCGCGCGATCAGATCAAGCAAGTGGATGCTGAAGGACTTCAAACGGGCTTGAATGTCGATCAAGCCGAGCAGATCGAAACGCAGGTGTTGAGCACGACAAATCATTCGGCGCTTGTCGTGCCCATCGGCGGGTTGGCCGCTTATCCGGCCATGGTCTTGGAAACATCGCAGCTCCTCTGGTTGCTGCAAACCTCAGCGCACGAATGGACACACAACTGGCTGGAACTGCGGCCGCTCGGTTACAGTTACCTCGCTTCGGACAACGGCGAGGTTCGCACCATCAACGAAACCGTTGCCTCGCTCGTCGGCGATGAAGTCGGCTTGCAAGTCATGCGTCGATACTATCTCGATCAATTGAAGCGCGATTATCCAGACTTGGTCGATCCCAAACCTTTGGAAATTCCTAAACCCGATCAATCTTCCGCGCCCGATCGGCCCAGCGATCAGAATCAATTTAGTTTTAATCGCGCCATGCATGACACGCGCGTTCACGTCGATGCGTTATTAGCCGAAGCCCAATCACTTGAAAAGCAAAATCAAAATGATCAAGCCACAGCCAAAATCGTTGAGGCCGAACAATATATGGAACAACAGCGGCAGCTGATCAACTCGCATGGCTATCGCCTCCGCAAAATCAATCAAGCCTACTTCGCTTTCTATGGCGCGTATGCCGATCAGCCGGGCGCGTCGGGCAGCGATCCGATCGGACCGAACGTGATCGCGCTGCGAGTTTACAGCCCCAGCTTGCGCAGCTTTCTCGATCGGGTCTCGGGCATCCTCACGCTCGATGAATTGAAGCAAGGTGTTGAAGCGCTGAAGCTGCACTGAATTCATTGCGCCTAAACTTCGATTAAGTATTTCAGAAACTTGCTCTAAAATAAAAAGCGCCGCTCTTTTCAGAACAGCGCCTTGCTCCTCGCCTCTTGCTTAATCCCATTGAGTCCAGATCGTCGCCAGCAATGCCGTTCGATCGATCAGGCTATCGATGATCACATGCTCATGAGCCGCATGGGCTCCATCGCCAATTGCGCCGATGCCATCCAGAGTTGGAATGCCTAAAGCCGCTGTAAAGTTTCCATCACTGCCGCCGCCTGTCGATCCTTCTTCAAGACTCAAGCTGATGCTCGCGCCCAATCGCTTCGCCTGCTCGAAAGTTTTGATCATCGTCGGCGTCCGCTCCATCGGCGGACGGTTCAATCCGCCGCTGATGTCCAAGCGCGTACCATGGAGTGCCGGCTTTAAGTCTTTAATCATTGATTCAATGCGTTGGCCTTCTGACATCTTCGACACGCGGAAATCCACTTCCATCTCGGCGCGTTCGGGCACCACATTGCTTGCGCTGCCGCCACGAATCATGCCGACATTGATAGTTGTGCCTTGTTTATAGTCGGTCATTTTCTGCAATTGAACTATTTGATGGGCCAACTCTTCAATCGCATTCACACCTTTCTGATGATCGACGCCTGCGTGAGCTGCGCGTCCATACGCCACGACGTTGAACGTGCCTACACCTTTGCGAAAAGTTTTCAATTGACCGCCAGCCATCGCCGGTTCCATCACTAGCACAAGCGCACTCTTCTTTGCTTCAACTTCGATTAATTCCCGCGATGTCTCGCTGCCGATCTCTTCATCGCTAGTGAACAACATATGAATCTCGTGGCGCGGCTTGAGTCCAGATTCTTGAAGAATTCGCAAAGCCGCCAAGGTCATAGCGGCGCTAGCTTTCATGTCATAGATGCCTGGGCCGTATAGTTTTCCGGCGTCCTCGCGAATGGGCATATTGTTGAGTGTGCCAATCGGCCAGACAGTGTCGAGATGCATCAGCGATAAGAATTGGCGATCATTTTGTGCTCCACCCCAAGTCGCCAAGAGGTGGTTTCCGGCGGATGTTTGCGGAACCGATTGGACTTGCGCGCCGATCGAACGCAGTTGCTCGGCAATAAAGGCTGCGCAGGCATCGACAGCGGATTTGTCCGTTGAAGGCGACTCCAGCGCGGCAATCTGCTTAGTGAGACTCAGCATCTCGGGTAAATGTTGGGCGCATATTGAACGAAGGTCGGTCATGAATTCCTCGGAAGGCGAACGTTTCATGTGAAACGTCGTAGGTGGATTATTTGATTAGCACAAACCCATCGGGCAGCTGGTGGACCAACTGAATGATCGGCGCTAAAGCGGCGCGCAACTTGTTCACGACCGGCCCCAAGCCTTTCGAATACAAATTAATCAAAATCGGCTGATCGAACTTGACCGGAATCTGGGTGCTGACGGGGACAGTGAGTTGCAGGCGTACGGGCAGCGAGGTGCCGGCAGGTATTTGAAGGCTGACAGTGCCGTTGATAGTCCCGAATGCGCCAAGCGAGAAGGTGGTGGGCACGCTTAAGGGGATAGGCGCTTGCGTTTCAACCGTAATGCTTTGATCGATGGGCAGGTTGAACACAATCGGCACATGCTGATCGATCGCAATTGTGTCGGCGATATTTGAACTGCCTAACCCTTCGAAAGCGGAATCTAGTTGACCCAGTACGCTGCTCAGCGTGGCCTTTATCGCCCCGATCTGGCTGATCAATACACAGACAATGACGATCAAAATCAAATTAACGATCATCGATATGATGAGATTGATATTTTTAAGCGCGTTCCAAATTCGAGCAAGCAGTGAAGGCTTTTTCATACGATGTCTCCCGGATGATCCAAATTACTTCATCGCCTGCATCTTAGCATTAGCAACTGGATAAAGCAAATAAAATCGCGCCGTTGTTGCTGAAAGAATGCACGATCCGGTATTTATCGCCAGCGGGTAAGGATGGCTTCGCGTTGGAATAATTTGACCCCAATACCGACTAATATTACATCTAACACTAAGACAGCGACTGCCATCAGGAACATACTGGTGGTGTTCAACGCAATGACGCCGAAGATCTGCGCGAAGAAAATTGCCAGCAACGGAATCATCACCAACATCCCCAGCTGCTCGGCCGCGCGCGGATCGCTTACTCGCGATGAGATGATGATGGCCACATTTACGGAGAGCACTGTCATTAATGGCGCAACCAAAACCATAGCAACCAGCCACATCGGATTTGTGATCCCAGCATATACTCGATCGCTAACTACGAAGAAACGCGCCGCAATCAAAAAGATAAGGAAAGACCCCCAAGTCGCCACAATCGCCGGGATCGAGGCGGCCAGTGCTTTGCCCAAAATAATCTCGCTGGTCGAGGTGGGCGTAGCCAATAGTGGCTCCAGCGATCGAGTCGTCTTCTCACCAACAATGCTATACGAGGCAATCGTCACCGGAATTGCTAACGGCATCAATAGAAAGAACAACATAAACTGATTAACCATGAAGCCCTGGTAGCATTCGGCATCGCTTAACCGCTGCAGATGGCATTGCAAAGCGATATATGCCGGCGCGTTATTCATTTTGCTCGGATCGATACTGCGGCCAATCGCCAGTTGTATTATCGGAATGATCGTAAATAACAGCGGCAGCAAGCCAACCGTCATCAGCACTATTCGATTTTTAAAAACTTCAGACCATTCTTTGTTGATGATGGTGCGAATACGCATATTGCCTCCTATTTATTTCCGTTGTTGATGAGTGAGAAATACACTTCTTCCAAAGAGTGTCGTATTTCACTCACGAACTGAACCTCGGCCCCCGCCTCGACTAGAGCCTTAACGATCTGAGGGTTGCCTTCCTCTGGATTGTCCAGCCCAACGATCAATTTGTCCGATTGAATTTCAACATGCTTGACGAAGTCAAAGCCTTTGATCAGCTGCGCCATCGAATCATCGAGCTTGTGCAAGCGAAACTCGATCGAGCGGCCGAACAACGCCGTGCGCATCCGGCTGGGTGAATCGACTTTGATCAAGTGCTGGTTGAACACGCCGATTCGATCGCACAGCCGATCGGCTTCGTCGAGATTGTGCGTGCACAAAAAGATCGTCCGACCCTCGGTCTTCAACTCCTCGATGAAGTCGCGCACCAGTTTCGCCGCTTCGGGATCGAGTCCTGCGGTTGGCTCATCAAGGAACAGCGTTGCGGGCTCGTGCAAGATCGCGCGCGCTATCGCCAACTTCTGCTTCATGCCTTTCGAGAATGATCCGGCCGGATCTTTGCGCCGATCCCATAGGTCGAGCATACGCAGATATTTTTCTACCTGCCCCACTACATCGCGCACGCCATACAACTGCGCGAAGATGGTCAGATTCTTTTCGGCGCTCAATCGATCATACAGGCCGGGCTGTTCGGTCAGGATCCCGATCGAGCCGCGCACTTGTTGATCTTGTTTGCCGATCTCGAAGTTGTTCACCCACGCCCGACCGGCTGTCGCGCCGATCAAGGCACTGAGCATACGCACGGTAGTTGTCTTGCCGGCGCCGTTCGGTCCAAGGAAACCAAACACTTCGCCTTGCTTGATGTCAAGCGATAAACTCTCGACCGCTCGAATCTTGCTCTTCTTGTTCCCTTCAAACACTTTGCTGAGTTCTTCCGTTCGAATCATCCGGCCTCCAATTACGGTGAAGACTTGGCCAACACAAATTTATTTTGGCCATTGTCATATTGAATCAATCGATGCGGCGCGGCCACTTCATACCAGGTGATTTGATCCGAGCCAGACCCAAAACCAAGCGTGACCTTATACGTTTCGAACGTGCCTGCCGGTACCGTGATCGTTTCTTTGCCCGCCACCGTCAGTGTCGATTTGATCTGCAGCGCGCTCGCGCCGACGACGGTGTTGAAGGAAGTCGTATATCCGTCCGCAAGTGGAAAAGCGCGCAGCGCCATTAACACGCTGTCGTTGTCAATCGAATCAGGCGCAACGCTGATCGTAAAATCCTTTTCACCCTGCGCAGTTGTCGCTTTGATCGTCAGCACATTGTTTTGATAACTCGTCACCAGCGAAAAATCATTTTGCGAACCGGTGATTTGCTGCTCGCCGCTGATCGGATTGAGCCTTTGTGGATCGACGATGCTGATGATGTGCTGCGTGACTTTGCCGATCTGATAGCGATGCTCGATCGTGGTGGCGTTGCTCGACGGTCTGACCTCAATCGTGCCAGACCCGATTGGCGATCCTGTCTCATCGGACAACAAGTTGTATTCAAAGTGTTCGTTGCCGATCCAGGGGGGTGACAACTTCAATTCGTTCGATGTTGCCGAAGGCGCGGGACTTGTACCGCAAGCCGCTGCCAGTGCAGCGAGCAGCGCGCTCAAGAACCATTTCATCAACATGCTATCGCCTCTCGTTGTTGATTGAATTGAACTAGATCAATTAGTTGATTGAGCCTGGGCCGTTAGGTGTTGGGCCGCGCGGGATCGATCATGCACGCGATAAACCAAAGCAATGAGCAAATAACCAAGCGCCACATCGATCGGCAGCAGCAAGATTCCTAATTGAGTTAGGAATGAGGTGAGGGCTGGTATAAAGGGCGCTAAGATGATCTGCCCATCGACAAAAGCGTGATACACCATCGCGGCGATGAACCACACGATGAAGCCACCGCGTTTGCCATTATACCAATACCACACGCCTGCTCCAATCAACGCGCCCATGATCGCGTGCAGTTGCATCGCCCAGATGCGCTCAAGCACAAACCCCCAGCCGAATGTGAATGGCGAGAAAGTATGCAGACCGAAGATCGGCGCGAGGTTAGGCGCGGCGAATAAAATGCCCAAGACCACCGCTTCGCCTGCGCCGTAAGCCAGCCCAGCCCAGAAACCCAGATCGATCGCGCGGGGCAATTTTGTGAAGAACGAGCGGATGTGATCGCGCGCCAGCCAAACGATGAGGATGAGGGCCAGCAGCTTGGCGAGTTCTTCCCACCAGGCGTTGTCCGCTTGCGCGATCAATTGAAGAGTCAACGAAGACGGATTGGTGAAGACCAGCGCGCCTTCCCAATGTTTGCGCAGCAAAAAGATCGGCTGGGCAATGAAGGCGATGGCATATAACACTAACCACCATATCAGAGCCAGTCGCTTGAGTGGCGTGATGCGGCGCAAGATGAAGTAGATCATCGCCGGAAGAATGATCGCGCAGATCAATATCAGGCCGATGAAGGCGTCGGTTTGCATGTGAGGCTCGAATTATTTTTTGCGCGGAGTGCGATGCTCGCGGCGCCATTGATTCAAGTTCTCGGCGAAGGCGGCTTCGATTTCGCCATTCGTGTAGCCAAGGCTCAACGCTTCCAGCACGGTGTAGCCGATCAAGCGGTGCAGCTCGGCGTGACGCTCTTCACGCATTCCGGCATGATCGGGCTGTTCGGTGATGTAGGTGCCGCGGCCTTGCTGCACCGTAATCACCCCCGATCGATCGAGCGCGGCGTAGGCACGGGAGACGGTGTTGACATTGACACCTAATTGATCGGCCAAAGCCCGGATGGTGGGAATCTGCTCGCCGGGCTTCAATGCGCCGACGGCGACTTGCTGCTTGATGCCTTGAGTAATTTGTTGATAGATAGGCGTGCGATCGCGCGGATTGGTTTTGAGGTTCATCTAATTGTCCTAATTGATTTGTGACAATTATATGAAGTCAAGCGAACTTGTCAAGCTCGCTAAAAAATAAAAACCGAACGGGTTGTTCGGCTTTTTCCAAGAAGGGTATCGATTCATTTTTTGATGCTTAGGCGATGGCACTCAGACAATAGATCACGGCGGCGATGCAGGTGTTTGGGCTTGTATAGCCGCGACGCGCTCCGCTTTCCACGGTGCAGCGTAAAAGCGCAGATAGGCATACACTTGCGTGGACCAGTAGCTATCCAGATGATCGCCGGGATTGATCGCGAAAGTATGCAGCATATGCAGATCGTCCAGTGCTTTGCTGAGATCGCCGGTTTCGAAGCGTGTCCAATCGGTGTCACCGGCGTCCAGATAAATGCGCAGCGAATCGATTGGATGGTTGCGCGCGATGATGAATGGATCATAATCGCCCGAAGCCAGATTCACGCTCAGCGCGGGACTGTGGCCGCCAATCGAAGAAAACAAATCGGGATGACGCAGGCCAATTTCCAGCGCCCACACGCCGCCGCGTGAAATGCCGCCGATAGCTCGATATTGCCGATCCGTCAGCGTTCGATAATTGCTATCGATATACGGAACTAGTTCGTTGACGACGACGCCTTCCCACGAATTGTCGCCGCCGCTCGAATGGCCGAACGTGCCATCGAGATCGCCGCGCGGCAGAACGATGATGAACGGCGGCAGTTCGCCCGAACCAATCAAATTGTTGGCCGCATCGATCGCGCCGACGCTGATCCACTGGTCCTCATTGAAGGGCGATCCATGAAATAGATAAATCACCGGATACTGATCGATATTGCCCGCGTCGTCGTAACACGGTGGCAAATAAATCTTAACGGGCACATCCCGCCCGATCACGGTGCTGGCGAATTTATCTTTGACAGTTTGTCCAGCTGTTGCGTGACAATTCGGATCGGCCACGTTCATAGCCGCGGCAAACAATGTGGGAGTAGGCGAAGGCTGCGGTGTCGGCGTTGGAGTATCAGTAGCGATGGGCACCGGTTGAGCCGTAGGTGTCGGCGCGATGTTGAGCACCACGACCGTTGTGTCGAAAGATGGATCGGGTGCGTTGAGTTGATCGGGCGGCAGCGCCAGTTCGGCACAGCCCGCTAACAAGAAAACGACTGCTAGTGAGAGCAGTCGCGTGGTGATGCGAAAAAGTTTATGCACTGCTACTTCTATTCTCCGGTTAGGCTAACAACGGCGAGGATTTTACCAGAAGAGTGGGAAATTACAAAGAGGGGGGTGTGGCGTCCTTGCGATGGCAAAGCCCGAAGCAACCTCCTTAGGATTGCTCAATCGATCGGGAGATTGCTTCGACGCAAAAAGCGCGTCTCGCAATGACGGATCGATCAAGATAATTGCTCGCTCAATTGTTTCGGATCGATCGTCGGACGTTGGCACGCAAAGTTCTGACAGACGTACGCCGTGGCTTGATGATTGATCTGTGGCCGATCGAGTAACAGCGGCACAACCGAAGATCGATCGGGCGAACCGACGGCCACCACTTGATTCGATCGATAGCCTTTGAACGCAGCAGAGAGCAAAGTTTGTGTGTCGCTCGATCGGGCGTCGCCGACGATAGCGATCTCAAAGGGTTTGCTCAACGCGAAGTCGAGCGCGCACAGCCATTGAGCGAAACCGGTGGGCGCTTGAATCATGGCCGGCTGCAGCAAGCCCAGCATCAACTCCGCCTGCTTGTAATACAGCTCTCCCATTGTATACAAATGCAGTTTCAACAAAACCGTCGCGGCCAGCGCGTTGCCCGACGGCACCGCATTGTCCTGTAAATCTTTGGGACGCGTGACCAAAGGTTCATGATCGTCGCTCGTATCGAAGAAGCCGCCAGATGGATCGGCGAAGTGTTTGATCATCACATCCGCCAACTCGCGCGCGGCGACGAACCACTGCTCATCGAAGGTCGTTTGATACAACGCGAGCAGCCCTTCAATCACGCACGCGTAATCTTCCAGGTAACCGTTCAACTTCGCCTGCCCATCTTTCCACGATCGATACAACCGTCCTTCGGGCGTGCGCATCGATCGGAGCAAGAAGGCCGCATTCTTTTCCGCGATCGATCGATATTGATCCGATCGATCCAGCGTTCGATCGCGGGCAGCTTCGGCGAAGGCGGCCAGCATCAATCCATTCCAGCCCGTTAGAATCTTCTCGTCCCGATTGGGCTTCACGCGCCGCTCACGAATATCGAACAACTTCTGGCGGGCTTGAGCTAATTTAGATTCGAGTTCATCAAGCGACAGACCGTTCGCTTTAGCCACATCGATCGGATTGCGGGTCACACTCAACACGTTGCCGCGCAGGCCGGAATGATCGTCGTGAAAATTTCCGTTCGGTGTGACGCCATACACTTCAATGAAGAGCAGCGCATCGTCGCCCAAGATCGATCGGACTTCATCGACGCTCCACACAAAGAATTTTCCTTCAGCGCCGTCACTGTCGGCATCCTGCGTCGAATAGAAGCCACCGTCGGGATGCGTCATCTCGCGCGCAACGTAATCCAATATTTCAGTGGTGATGCGTTTGTAAAATGGCGTGCCGAAAGTTTGCCACGCATGCAGATACACTCGCGCAAGTTGGCTGTTGTCGTACAGCATCTTCTCGAAGTGTGGCACGAGCCAATTCGCATCAGTCGAATAGCGATGGAATCCGCCG
>JBGQGR010000015.1:0-13414 GCA_041497495.1 Anaerolineae bacterium
ATCGTGACTGACGTCGTCCAAATGCGCTGCCAGATGACTTCCCGTATAGTTACCGACCGTACTGATCAAATACTCGACATACTGTTGTTTGGTTATCATGCCCGCATGTTACCATGCGGCGAACTCAAGCGAAAGTCCTGAGGATATAAGCGACATGTGTACTTTCTGCACCAACTATCGTAGTGGACTCAGCATGTTCAACGATCGATGCGGTCGCTGACCGTCGTAGAAAATTAGATACTCGGCGAGTTGCTCCACTTTGCCTTGATGCCTGGCAACGTTGATGATCGTCGGCCGGGCCCCGCTTTGTCCAGCGTTTGTTTGGCAAGATCTTCGCCGCTGAAGACTACCTCTCCCAAGCCCTCGTTCAGCAGTTGCTGGAAACGTTCGGCTTGCCGTTGATCACCAAACTCAAGTCCAACATGGAGAATTGCCTGATGCCCTGGGTCGACAAAATGTTGCTGCGCAAACGCGCCATTGCCGAAACGATCATTGACCAACTCAAGAATATCTCTCAAAGCGAGCATTCGCGTCAGCACAGCGTCGTGAACTTCGTGATCAATTTACTATTTGGCATGATCGCCTATTGCCATCAGCCGAAGAAACTATCCTGACATTTGGATGCCTTGCCGCGTTTGACCGCGGCTTAACCCGAACTCAGGTTATTATACCTTTTTCATAGTGCGATCGGTTTCGCTTCCGTCTGCGCGGTCAAGTGTATCAACCCGCTAGACTGACGAAAACCCGCTAAAATAAGCCTTTTCCTGTCAACTGGCGAGCAGTTCTTCAACCCAGTGGGACTTGAATACACCCAACCCCAGTGTGTTAAGACTTGTGTTTCAGTTTGGTGTAGATGTGGTTAGGAAATGGCGCAAACCGCCGATCGCCGCTTGACGTGGAGTAGGCTCTGTGGTAAAGTGCGGGACGTAGGATGAGGAAAGTTCCTGTTCGGCTCGAAGTACAAATGCCCGCTCGGTCTTTCATCTTAGCGGGCATTTCCCTTTTCCGGCGGCGAACCTCTTTAGCCCTAACGCAAATCACTTTCTTTAAGGAGCAGTATGAGCGAACGGATTCAAGGCACAGTCAAATGGTTCAATGCCACGAAGGGCTACGGCTTTATTGCGCGGGAAGGCGGCGAAGATGTCTTCGTCCACCACAGCGCCATTCAAGCCGAAGGCTATCGATCACTCAACGAAGGCCAACGCGTTGAGTTCACGCTGGAGCGCGGTCCCAAGGGGCTGCAAGCCAGCAACGTCGTGCCGTTGTAATTCACAGCGGAGCGAAAGGAACTTTCCATGGGAAAGAAATTGTATGTGGGGAATCTGCCGTATAGTATCACCGAAGATGAAGTGCGCGCCATGTTCGCCGAAGTCGGCACGGTCACCAGCGTCACGCTGATCACTGATCGGGCGACCGGCCAACCCAAAGGTTTCGGTTTCGTCGAAATGGAAACCGAAGAGGCCGCGCAGGAAGCCATCACCAAACTGAATGGCCGCGAACTGCAACAGCGCACCCTCAACGTGAGTGAGGCGCGCCCGCTGACTGAGCGATCGAGTGGCGGTGGTCGTGGTGGTTTTAGCGGCGGTGGTGGCAACCGTGGTGGTTCACGCGGCGGCAGCGGCGGACGCGGTGGTTCGCGCGGCGGTGGCGGCGGCGATCGCGATCGAGGCAGTCGCTACTAAAAGTTAACACATCATTACAATGAAAGCGCAGAGATAGTGTCTCTGCGCTTTTTCCATTTACGCCTGTGGACTGCCTATTGGCCCAACACTTGCGGAAACCAACTGGTGACGACCAAGATCACCGTCAGGCCAATTAAAATCACCACCGTGCCCCACGCCAGCAGATTGAAGATGCGGCCATTAACATAGCGGCCCATCAAGCGCTTGTTGTTGATCAAGCGCAACATCACGATCAAAATAATCGGCAGCAGCACACCGTTCAGCGTCTGGCTGGACAGCATCGCATCGATCAGCGATTTCACCGGCAGCAGAATAATGGCCGCGCCCAACGCGATCAAGGCCGTGTAGATGCTGAAAAAGATCGGCGCTTCTTTTAAACTCCGACTGACTCCCATCTCCCAACCGAACGCTTCACACACCACATAGGCTGTTGACAGCGGCAATATTGCCGCCGAGAACACTGAGGCATTAAACAAGCCAAACGCGAAGAGTGTGGAAGCATTCGCACCTGCCAAGGGTCTCAGTGCCAACGCCGCGTCCTCGGCGGTGGCGATCTGAATTCCATTGGCAAATAAAGTGGCCGCACAAGCGATGGTGATGAACGCTGCCACCACCACGGCAAAGACCGAGCCGAGGATGACATCGATCCGCTCGTAAGATAGTTCGGTCGCCTTGAGACCTTTATCGACGATCGAAGCCTGTTGATAAAATTGCATCCACGGCGCAATCGTCGTACCGATGATCGTAACGAAGATCGTCACGTAACCCACATCGAAATGGAAACTGGGCGTGATGGCCGCTTGCGCCACCGCAGCCCAGGGCGGATGCGCGATAATGCCCGAAGCAATATAGGTCAGATACAACGCACTAGCGATCAAGAAGATGCGCTCAACATGCTTGTAACTACCTTTGACAATCAACAACCACACACCCAGCGCCACGACCGGCACAGAGACGAATTTGCTGATACTGAAAATTTCCATGCTGGCGGCGACGCCGGCAAATTCGCTGACAGTATTTGCTAGATTGGCGATCAACATCAAGCCGATGATGATCGTCGTCCAGCGCAAGCCGATATTCTCGCGGATCAGATCGGCCAGCCCTTTGCCCGTGACGATCCCCAGGCGCGCACTCATCTCTTGCACCACAATCAAAGCTAATGCCACCAACGGCATCAACCACAGCAAACTATAGCCATAGCGCGCCCCTGCGACGGAGTACGTGGTGATGCCGCCCGCGTCATTATCGACGTTGGCGGTAATAATGCCCGGCCCGATGACGGCGAGCAGCAATAACAATCGGGCGCGGAAAGGTCTGATACGATGGCGTAGAGTCATGGGAAGTAATGAGTAACGAGTGCAGAGTGAGTGATTGAAATTGAGTGCTTGTTATTACACAACGGTCCGGGTTGGTCGCATAGCCCCCGTAGCGATAGTGGAGTGGGGTTGGTCATGAGTCGCCGTTTAGTGATAAAGTCTAGGCAGCCGCTTCTTCCACGCAGTGGGAATAATCTTATCGAGCGCATCGTCGGCAGTGACAATCCCGTGCAATCGATTTTGATCGTCGACGACCGGCACGGCCACCAGATTATATTTCGAGATCGCCTGAGCCACTTCTTCCTGGCTGTCCTGCAACCCGACCGAGATCACGCGGCGGTGCATGAACTGGGTGATGAGCGTATCCGGTTTGGCCAGCACCAGCTCGCGCAGTGAAAACACACCGTTCAAATGCTGGTCGTCATCGGTCACGTAAATGTAGTAAATGGTTTCAGCCTCAGCGGCCGTCTCACGCAAAACAGAAATCGCTTGCTCGGCGGTGAGATTGGGCTGCATGGCGATGAACTCGGTGTTCATGATGCCGCCTGCGGAGTCTTCATGATAAGTCAACAGCTTGCGGACATCATTGGCTTCATCGTGCTGCATGAGGTTTAGCAAATCATGACTGCGATCTTCGGGCAGTTCCGCCAACAAGTCCGCCGCCTCATCCGGCGACATTTCTTCGAGCACATCGGCTACACGCTCGTCGGACATATCTTCGACAAGGCTGGCTTGAAAATCCGGTTCCACTTCTTCCAAGGTATCCGCCAGCGTCTTCACATCCAGCGATTCAAGCAGTTTGTCGCTTTCCGCTGGCGATAGATCGCTGATAATCTCGGCCAGATCGGCCGGGTGCAATTCGGAGAGTTTATCGCCGGGCACACGCAGACGCATCGGCTGATCGCCGGGCAGCATTTCCACTTGATGCCACGAGATCATGCCCACTGCGCCCGATCGGCCCAAGCGGTTGACGAACCGCTCAGCAGTTTTCGCTAACCCTAATCGGCGCAGCAAGCCCAAGCCGCCAATATCGACATTCGCCAGATAGAAACTGCCTCCGAAGCGTGTGAGTTCCAGATCATTTACGCGGACCACACGCACACCATTCGTATCGATGATCTGCTTGTCCAGCACGTCGCGCGCCAGGAAGAGATCGTTTTCCGCCGGTTGATACGGCACGATGTCGGCCAGATGTCGATTGAGGGGAATAGCGGGTGCAATGAGCACTGCCACATCGGAGAAGGGGATTAGCAGTTGACCGTTCGAACGCTTGACGACGATGGCAACCAGTGCGGGATGTGGCATCTCGCCCCGCACACCTGCGACCACATCATCCAAGTGGCCCAGGCGCGCGCCATCGATATCCGTCACAGGTTTGCCGAGCAAGTCGCTGAGAAAGGCCATGCTTCACTCTCGGCGCGAAAACTTGAAATGAATTGCTCATTTCGCCAGCGCCGCGGAATCTTAGCACCGATGATCGCGAGTGTCAACCAAGTTACAACATTTTTGCGGAGAAAAAGTAAGGACGAGCACATTGCTCGTCCTTAGTCCAAAATTTTTTCGAGGTTTGATCGCGGCCCGGCGCGATAAACTTTGAGCGCGCGGCGAAACCGAATGGGCAAGCTCAGTTTCCCGATTGGTGTGATCTCACTCCCTTTGTCCGGATCGATTTCGACTTGAGCCATGACCCATAGACCATGACCCAGCAGTGCGATCGGCGACGCTTCGACATCGATCTCACGCGCAAAGACTTGTGTTTCATGACCCCGTGCGTTGAGGCCGAACACTTCCGATCGAGGCATCGAGTACGCGCCATCAATCAGCCACTCCAGCACATTCGCTAAGCCATCGATCGTTTGATTGCGCTCGGTAATGAGCGATCGCGGCGTGAACACGAACGGTCGATCGAACAACGCCACGCCGAGATGCAAGTTCACTTCACCCTGCGCGGCGATCTTCCAACCCGATCGAGCCCCAACTTCTTCCGCGCCCGAGCCCGTTAACAACAGCGCGCGAAAATCGAGCGCGAGGCAGAGGCCAGTGAAAGTGTGAGTGTGTTCGTCCATTGTAATAGACAAACGGCCAACGACGAAAGACGAACGTTGGTCGTTTGTCGTTAGTCATTCGTCCCTTAAATCTTCGGCCCGGCCGCGATCACTTCCGGCTTGGCCTGCGCTTTGAATTGATCAAAGTTCTTAACGAACAACGCGGCTAACTCTTTTGCCTTCTTGTCGTACGCGTCTTTGTCAGTCCACGTGTTGCGCGGATTTAACACTTCGGGCGGAACGCCGGGACAAGCCATCGGCATCGGCAGGCCGAAGATCGGATCGATCTGCGTCGGCACTTTGTCAAGATCGCCATTCAAGGCAGCCCGCACCATCGTGCGTGTATAAGCAATCTTCATGCGCGAGCCAATTCCGTAAGGTCCGCCACTCCAACCGGTATTCACCAGCCAAACTTGCGCGTGGTGCTTCGCCAATTTTTCGCCGAGCATCTTCGCATACACGGTCGGATGCAGTGGCAGGAACGGCGCGCCGAAGCAGGTGCTGAAGGTCGCTTGCGGTTCAGTCACGCCTCTTTCGGTGCCGGCCAACTTCGCTGTGTAGCCGCTCAAGAAGTGATACATCGCTTGTTCGGGCGTGAGTTTGCTAATGGGCGGCAGCACGCCAAACGCATCTGCCGTCAAGTACATGACATTCTTCGGATGACCGCCGATGCCGGGAATCACTGCATTGCCAATGAAATCGATCGGATAAGCGGCGCGCGTGTTCTCGGTGATAGTATCGAGATCGAGCAGCAATGCGCGCGTATCGGGATCGATCACGACGTTTTCTAAAACAGTTCCAAATCTTTTCATGGTTGAAAAAATTTCAGGCTCGGCTTCGGCAGAAAGTTTGATCACTTTGGCATAGCAGCCGCCTTCGAAGTTGAACACGCCGCTATCGCCCCAGCCGTGCTCGTCGTCGCCGATCAAACCCCGATCGGGATCAGCCGACAGCGTGGTCTTGCCCGTGCCGCTCAGACCGAAGAACAACGCCGTGTCCCCCTTCGATCCGGTGTTGGCCGAGCAGTGCATCGAGAACACGCCCTTCTTCGGCAGCAGATAATTCAAAATGGTAAAGACCGATTTCTTGACTTCGCCCGCGTAGCGCGTGCCCATGATCAAAATGATCTTCTTCGCAAAATTGATCGTGATCACCGTTTCCGATCGGGTTCCATCGCTCTTCGGATCGGCCTTCAACTCCGGCGCATGTAAGATCGTGAAGTCGGGCGTGAAGTCCGCCAAGTCTTTCGCTTCAGGCCTGATGAACAAGTTGTTCGCAAATAAATTCGTCCAGGCCACTTCGTCGATCAAGCGCACACGCAAACGATTGGCCGGATCGGCGCAGGCATACAACTCGCGCACGAACAATTCGCGCTCATTCAAGTAGGCCAGCGTCTTCCGATGCAGCTGATCGAACTGCGCTTCGGTCAGCGCGTTGTTCTTGTCCCACCAAATATCTTTCTCGCTCGAGGCTTCGCGCACAGTGTATTTATCGTTCGGCGATCGGCCCGTATGCGGCTTGGTGATCACATTGAGCGGACCGTACTTTGTCATTTGGCCTTCGCCGCGCTTCACCGCCTGCTCGACCAATTCAGCCGGCGATAAATTCCAGTAGACAGTTTTCGTTGGTTTCAGTCCGTGATGTTCAAGTCCATATTTGCTATGAATTCCCATGTCTCTCCTGTTTGCGTATCGCGTAGTGCAGATAACTTATCGTAACGAATTACTCGTTACGATCGGCAGTGTAATCAACGGATGCGGCAGGTATAACACCGAGGCTTGTCCGGCGATTCTATCTTTAACCCGATCGATCGCCGCGTCGATCGAGTCCATTGCCGTCATCTGGCAGGCCTCAACGATCTCTGGATATTCGCTGCCGACGATGATCACTTCATGCTTCAACAAAACTTGCGCCAGCATAAACGCGCGTTGTTCCCCGGCCTTACAGCCATTCATCCGAAAGTAACTCAGCAGTTGATCAAGATCAGTTGTCTCAGACAACGCCTTAAAGAATCTCTGTTCCCCCACGCCCTGCCCGGCCCCTTCGGGACAGCGCGCCTGCACAATTATAATGCCGCCCGGTCGAATCGGCGGCGTGGCACTCAAGCCGATGTACGTTGCCGCGCGGCTGGCTTGATACAGATTCACATCTTTCGGCGAATCGACTTTCGCAATCACCACATCATATTGCTGCGGCACAGGCACTTCATACAACTTCTTCGCAATCGCGATCAGTTCGTCATGCACCGCGATCGGATCACCGGCCTGCACGGCGATCGATCGGCCATCACCGTCGAGCACGACGTTGACCACAAACTTCAACCCGATTGATCGTGCGGCTTCACGCACGAATCGCTGAAACGGATTGCCATCGACTTTGCCTAAACGCACGCCTGGATGATCCAAGTATTTCGGCCCGTGCGTCTTGCTAATGAGCGCTTCGCCGCCGCAGCCGATCACCACCGTCTTGCCGCCGCCGGAATAGCCAGCATACTGATGCGGTTCGACGACGCCCGTGGCGATGATGAGATCGCTTTCAAGTAAAAGAGCATTGAGCTCAATAAGACCAGCGGAGGCGGCTCCCATGCCGCCATCTGGTCGGGCATGGGAGCCCGACCTTCTCAGAATGACGGAGCGAGTTGCATCATGATCGATCACCTTACATCGATCAACAACGCTTTGGCCTAACTTCGCGATCTTCTCCAAGCGCGTACTCGCTCGATGCAGACCAGTGGCACACAACAGCGTGATGTTCTCATCACGAACCCCAGCTTCTTCGAGTTCTCGCAAGATTGTAGGGACAAGGATATGATCAGGACACGCGCGCGTGGCATCAGTAAAGACAATGCACACGCGCGCGTTGGATAGAGCCAGTTCGCTCAATCGTTTCGAGTGTAAAGGTTGCGCCAGCGCCGCTTGGGTTGCCGGCACCAACTCGACCGGCTTGATCGATCGATCGGGTTCGACGACAGTCAACTGCCAGCCGCGCGGTAAGTCCACTAACTTCACTCGTCACTAATTACTTATCACTAATTACATCTTCAACGCTTTCATCGTATCGCGGATGATCGCCACCGACTTGTCGGCCATGGCCTTTTCTTCGTCGGTCAATTTCAACTCGATGATTTTTTCGATGCCGTTGCGGCCCAATTTCACCGGCACGCCGAAACAAATATCCTTGAGGCCGTATTCGCCTTCGAGATATGTGGAGCACGGGACGATCAACTGTTGATCGGTCAGCACGGCAATCGCCATCTTGGCCAAAGCCGCACCGGGCGCGTAGTAGGCGCTGGTCTTCAACAAGTTCACGATCTCGCCGCCGCCCTTGCGCGTGCGCTCGACGATGGCGTCCAGTTTTTCTTTCGACATCCACTCGGTCAACGGCATGCCGAAGACCGTAGAGTAACGAATGAGCGGCACCATCTCATCGCCATGGCCGCCCATCACTGCCGTCTGAATATTTTCGAGCGAGACTTTCAATTCCTGCGCAATGAAGGCGGCGAAACGCGCACTGTCGAGAATACCAGCCTGACCGAAGATGCGCTGCTTCGGCAATTTCGAATGTTTGTAGGCCAGATACGTCATCGTGTCGAGCGGGTTGGTCACGACGATGACGATCGCGTTCGGCGATTTGGGCAACGCGCTGTCGATGATGTTCGTGATCACCTGCTGATTCGCGCCGACGAGTTCTTCGCGGCTCATGCCCGGCTTGCGCGGCAGGCCGCCGGTAATGATGATGATATCGGAATTCTCCGTGCCCTCATACGATCCGTTCGCCGTGCCGAGGATACGCGAATCGTAGCCGATGATCGGTCCGGCCTGCAGCAGATCGAGCGACTTGCCGACCGGCATGGTCTCGGTTTGCGGAATATCGACCAAGACCAAGTCCGCGACATTGGCCTGCGCCAGCCACAACGCGCACGATGCGCCGACGTTGCCCGCGCCGATAATACTGATTTTGTTTCGCATGATTTAATGCTCCTTAATAATATGATATGCGACATGAATCGGGCTTGAGATGAGATTCACCTCAAGCCCGATTAAAATTATGGGATCATGCGCTCCGGATTCAGCGGCTGAATCTGTTCCGAGTCCAAAACTTTTTTGAGCGCCGTAATCGCCACTTCCACCATGGAGTTGTCCGGCTGGCGCGTGGTGAGCAATTGCATCGCCAAGTTCGGCGCAATCAAGGCGCGCATGATCGGATTGCTTAGATGCTTGGCCGAGAATCGAATGTACTCGTAGGCGACCATCGCCACGACCGGCACGAGTAGCACCCGCAGGATCAAGCCAAGACCGAAGGGCAGGCCGTTCAAGGGCGCAAAGAAAATGATCGAGAGCAGAACAACCGTTAAGAGGAAAGCGGTGCCGCAGCGCGGGTGCTGCAGCGAATGCCGCTGCACATTCTCCACCGTAAGATCATCGCCCGCTTCATAGGCATTGATCGTTTTGTGTTCCGCGCCGTGATAGCCGAACACGCGGCCAATTTCTTTCGAACGGCCGATCAAGCTGATGTAGCCGATGAACAGCAGCAGCCGCACCACGCCTTCGATGAACGCGCTGGCGAGTGAAGTGACCGATCCTTCAAACCAAGACGCAATCCATTTGGGCAGGAACAAAAAGATCGCTAACGCAAAAGTCAGCGAGATCGCCATCACGCCCCAACCGATCGGGCCGTTGAAGATATCGCTGGTTTTCATTTCGTTCGGCGCGGACTCGATCGAGCCAGCTGGGCCAATCGGGTTTACTGTCCTCGCTACTGGCTGTTGATCGATCGCGCTGGCCGCAATGTTCGCGGAGAACATCAAGCTGCGCATGCCCAGGCCCAGCGCATCCCACAACATCGACAGACCGCGCAGGAAAGGAATGCGCGAGATCGATCCGCTGTACAACGCGGCATTGACCGGTTCAGAGTGCATCACGATCTGGCCGTGTGGATCGCGCACTGCAACTGCTAAGGCTTTCGAGCCGCGCATCATCACACCTTCGATGACCGCCTGCCCGCCGTAATTGAATTTAGGTTGTGCTGTTGAAGTTGTCATGCAGCGATTCTACCCTGCGCAGCTAGTCGTGTCAAGAATCGTTCAGACAAAATAAACCCGATTCCTTGTAGAGGAAACTTTTCCGGCCCGGCCTGCGTCATGAATCTAGAAGTCAGATATATAATGAAGTCGGAGGCCTATTATGCAGCGCCCACTCGCTCTCTTGATAAGCTTGATTCTCATCTTAACCGCATGCGCGCCCGCGGCAACCCCCGCGCCGACATCTGCACCGGCGGTCATTCAACCCACAACTGCGCCCGCCGCACCGGCTCCGGCTCAACCCGCTGCAACACCGAAAGCAACAGTCGGCTCAACCGATTTGCGGCCACCTGTTTCCGGCGGCTTGACCAATCCACCAACCATTGCGCCCAAGCAGTCCAACACGCAACCGAATTCAACGAATCGAATCAAAGGCTGGCAGCAATTGGGCTCATCGATTGTTCCACCTGCTCGATATGATCACGTCCTGGTCTTTGCGGGCGATTTCAACCGTTTGGTTTTGTTCGGCGGCCGATCGGCTGCCACGCTCAACGACACCTGGATCTACGATCTATCGGCGAACGCGTGGCATCCAGTTACCGGATCGATCGCGCCGGATGCGCGCTATGGAGCAGGCGCGGCTTACGATTTCGTCCGCAAGCACGTCGTGATCTTTGGCGGACAATCAGCCACAAAGTTTTTCAACGATGTGTGGATCTTCGATGTTGGAACGGAGAAGTGGAGCAAACTCGCAACGATCGGCACTGCGCCCACCGCCCGATCGAGTATGGCCGTGGCGATCGATCTGCCGTTCGATCAATTGATCATTTCGCACGGCGCAACGGCTCAAGGCCGCGCGGATGATACTTGGTCGCTGGCACTTGCCAGTAAAGTTTGGCAGAGCCTAGCACCGATCGCACGACCGGAGGCGCGCAGCCAGAGTGGCGCTGTGTTTGACGGCAATCACCATCGCTTGATTGTGTTTGGCGGCTTGAATACGACTGGCACAGCCTTGAACGATCAATGGTCGCTTGATCCGTTAGCGCAAGTGTGGCGGCAGTTCGGCACGATCACGCCCAGCAATCCGGCCGCTCGATCCGGTTCAACGCTAGTCTACGATCCGATCACGTTCAACATTTACCTATTTGGCGGCAAAACGATCGGCGGACTGAGCAAAGAGGTTTGGTCGCTCGATCCCAATAACAACTGGCTCTCGATTGGATTTGGCAGCGGGCCGTCGGCGCGGAGCGATCACGCCGCCGCGTGGGATTCGATCAACAATCGCATGATCGTGGATGGTGGACTGGATGCGAACAATAAGCCGCTGAATGAGCTATGGGCGTTTACACCATAAAATGTGCGACGCAATCTGGAAGTGCGTCGCACATTAAACAAATTGTCCGCCTTCGGGATGATCGATCGCGATGCGAATGATCTTTTCATGCCGCGGCAAGGTGGGCGGCAGATCATTCACATCGAACCAATCGATCGCCAGCGTTTCAACTCCATCCGGCTTGAGATCACCGTCGATGATCTCCGCGCGGAATCTCGCACCGACGACCTGCACTCGATTGCCGTCGGGATAAGCATGAATCGCATCTTGGCCGGTCTGCACACTGATCAATTGTGTCACGCGAATGCGCAGACCCACTTCTTCAAGCGCCTCACGCATGACGGTGCCCGCGGGCGTCTCACCCAATTCCATTTGTCCGGCAGGCATGCCCCACAAATGATTGTCGCCTCGCAAGCCCAGCAACACACGCTGACGATCATCAAAGATAGCCGCACTGGCGCCCGCCACCAAAACTGTCGATGCGCCAACAAAGTGCCGAATCATCTGCATATAACTATCGACCGGCGATCCGATGATCGGCGGATCGAAGTAGGCATCGCGTCGATCCAAGTGATCGATCATCGCCGCATACCACGGCGGCAGGGACGGCAAATCGTACAGCGCGAAAAATTCTTGATGAATAACTTCATCACCGTCGGGCTTTAATTCTCCAGCGACGACGCGGCAATCCAAAGCGATCGTAAATTGCTGAACCTGATCGCCGTTGGGATAAGTCACATCCAATTCAGGCGAAGCATATAACCCGATCAATTTGATCGGCTCGACGTGCAAACCCGTTTCTTCCGATGCTTCGCGCTTCACACACTTGGAGAAAGTTTCGCCTACCTCCAATGCGCCGCCGGGCAAGCCCCACCACGCATCGCCAAAATCACGGCGGCGTTGAAACAGCACGCGATCGCGATCGTCGCGGATGATCGCGGTCGCATAAGCCAGGATGGTTTTGCGATGACTGATGCGCGAGCGGAGCCAATGGACATAGTCTGGAGACAAATGATCACACTTCTATCTAACGAGTAAGACGATAACCCATTACTCATTACTCGTTACTCATTACGGAATGTTCACCAGCCACAAATTTCGATCAACACTGTTGAGAAACACAATATACCGTCCGTCGGGCGAGACGCGCCAATCACCGTTGAAGATATTCAGCGCGGTGATTGAACCGTCGATCAATTGACGGCTCTCGCCGGAAGCCGCATCGATCTCAAACAGGTCGAAGGATCGATCGGGTGTAGTGCGCTGCGGAATGATCAGCAGATGTGAATCATCGCGCCATTGATACGCGCCCCACTGATCGATCCGCAGCATTTGCACGCCGTCGGATCGCTCGATCCAGATTCCATTCCGCGACTTATCGGCACTGAAGGTAAGGTTGTAAGCGAGCCATGATCCGCCGTTGGAGATGCTGACGCCGCCGATGCGTTCCGCTGAGACGAGATCGACCGCGACGTTGGTCGTTAGATCAAGGATGGTGAGGGTGCGCGTGTGCACATCTAATGAAGGCCGCCCCAAAAATACAGGCTTCAAGCCCTGCGGCAGCCAGCCGGCCAATCCGCCGCCGTACACTTTGGTAATGCGCACGGCATCACGGCCATCGACGTTTGCCAAGAAAATATTATTCTGGCGTTCATCGTACGGGCCGTTGATGGCTTCCGCTTCCCACGCGATGTGTTTGTTGTCCGGTGCGAAGATCACTTCATGCCCGTCGTTCGGAATGATCGAGGCTTCGCCGGTCTTGAGATTTTCGACGATCGTTTGGCCGGATTGACGATAGGCGATCAACAATCGATCGGGCGAGTAGTCGCCCACCCGACCGATCACCTGCGGCGATTGAGCGAGCGTGGCGGTAATATCGATCGCGTAGATGCCGGTCGGTGCATTTGCAGCGGGCTTATCAATGAAGAGAACTTGTTTTGAATCAGGCGACCACGAGGGACTAACGCAGCAGCCACCCGAAGTGAGTTGTCGAAGTTCAGGTGTTGGTATAGATGGTG
>JBGQGR010000016.1:0-13360 GCA_041497495.1 Anaerolineae bacterium
GTCATTCTGAGCGAAGCGAAGAATCTCTACCACTGATAGGTTGCGCTGTCGATCGCGATAGAGATTCTT
Source organism: Anaerolineae bacterium (assembly GCA_041497495.1). Lineage (GTDB taxonomy): Bacteria > Chloroflexota > Anaerolineae > Fen-1058 > Fen-1058 > JBGQGR01. The sequence continues at coordinate 70 of JBGQGR010000016.1, forward strand.
CGCTACGCTCAGAATGACGGGAGCATTCGCTGGATCAAAAGTTGGCTTGAGCCAACTTGGAAATTCTTAGCCCGATGCTTGAGCATCGGGCTTGCAACTACTTCTATTCCGCGATTGTGATGTTAAGCATGAAACCAATTTCCGGCATTCCACACGGTGGATTAAAGTTACGACATGGAACGATCGATTCAATCCTGAGCTTGGTCTGGCCTGACCGCTGCGGCATCCATATCCAACCGGTCATTGGAGGATGCTTCATGTCGATCGCTGGATCAAGTTGTAGGTACTGTGGATCAAATATCACATCCCAACCGTCATCTCCCCAGCCCAATTGTGGAATGAGAATCAACCGCTGTTTCATAGAAAGAAGAATATGGCTAGGCGCAAACGATGTGTTGAGATCGATTGTTAGAGTTGAGCTGTCCACAGAATATGGTATTGATGTTGGCTTTGGGATACTTGTTGGCGCAGGTGGGCCTAGTGTTCGTGTAGGCATGACGAGTGTGACAACTGGTGGGAATGTCGGTTGTGGTGTTCGCGTGGGCATGACGAGTGGTGTGGATGTCGGTTGTGTAGTTAGCACAATACCTTTGTCGCTTCGCGAAGCGCATCCAAACAGCGCGAAAATCAATGCAATTACCCAGAACTTGTTGCGAATGATCATGAGTGCGTCTTTGCAAAAGGGCGAGCACAAGGCTCGCCCCTATTTGCACTCCTGCCACTTGCCTCTTTATTGTTGCACTTGCACAAACTGTAACTCACCATTGATCTTCTGCACTTGGAAAATGTAGATGCGTTGATCGGCAGGCTTGAGATCGCCGTTGGCGTCGTAACTGATGTGGCCGATCGGCGTGGTGATGTCGATCGCATGCAGGGCGTTGATCACTTGCTTTAAATCGATCGAGTTGGCTTGCTTTACGGCTTCGCCCAGCACTTTCAGTGCGCTGTAACCGTTGACACTGTACGTATCGGGGTTGCGGAACTCGACCGCTTGATAGGAAGCGATCCAATTTTTATCCACGACCGCGCTCGGCTCCGGCGCGAAGTTGCTGATGTACATGCCTTCCGCCGTGCCGTCGCTTTCATCGATCGTTGGACTCAAGAACGCGCCATCGCTCGCCATGAAATTTACTTTCACGCCGGCTTTGATCAACGCGCTGCGCAAGTACGGCGTCTCGACTTCATAGCCCGCGTAGAAGATCGCGTCGGGCGCGGCGGCTTGGATTTGCTGGACTTCGGTGATGTACGTGCTCTGCTCGACGGCGACTTGAATCTGCGTGGCGATCGATGCGCCGAGCTTGGTCAGCTCAGTCCCGATCGATTTACCCAGCCCGATGCCGTACGGATCGTCGTTGTGAACGATCGCCACTTTTTGTGCGCCGAGTTTGTTGACCAGGAACGCCGCATCGATCCGCGCTTGCGTCGCATCGTTCGCGTTGATGCGGAAGAAGTTGGTGTAACCTTTTTGCGTCAATGTCTGCTCGCTCGCCGTCGGGGTGAGAATAACGATCGGTAGATCTTTATAAATCTCCATCGCGGCGATCGTCTGCCCGCTGTTGTAGTGTCCGATTACACCGAGCACGCGTTTGCCCGCAGCGAGATCGGCCTTCACTTGGTTCGCCATATCGACGGCCACGCCATCATCGCTCTCATCGTCGAGCGGCACGATCACGATTTTGTAGCCGAGCAATCCGCCGGAGCGATTGAACTCATCGGCCGCCAAGCGCACGCCGCCCAGCACCGTCTGTCCGCCGTTGGCCTGAAAGCCGGACTGCGGCGCGGCCACGTACACGATCAGATCGCCCTTGGTCGGCTCGCTCGATGTGCCGCAAGCCGATACGATCAACGCAGTGACAATCGACAACACTATCAATCGAAATAAATTTCGACGCATCTTGTTCCTCAATGAACTGATCCTCCCGGAGGCTTGTCCTGAACAAAGTGAAGGATCAAAACCTCCGGGAGGATGAACGCCTTACTTCTTCATCGACTCTTCACTCATGCCGATCAACGGCTTGAGCATATTCGTGAATTCCATCGGGAAGATGAACTTGGTAGACGGGCTGGCGCCGATCGCCTTGAGCGCATCGAGATATTGCAAGGTCATCGTCTTGGAATCGATCAACTTGGCCGACGCAAAGATCTTATCCAGCGCCACTGCGAAACCTTCCGCTTTCAACGCCTGCGCCGTTCGCTGACCTTCTGACTCGAGGATCGCCGCCTGCTTGTTACCTTCGGCTTGCAGGATCGCAGCCTGCTTGTTACCTTCAGCCACCGTCACTGCCGCTTCGCGCGTGCCCAACGCTTCCGTCACGACGGCGCGGCGAGTTCGCTCGGCGCTCATCTGGCGCGTCATCGCATCCTGCACTTCGCGCGGCGGAACGATCTCGCGGATTTCAACCGCGGTCACTTTCACACCCCAGCGCTCGGTCACTTCATCCAACTTCGCACGCAGCACATTATTGATATGCTCGCGCTGGGCCAGCACATCGTCCAGCGCGATGTCGCCGACGACCGCGCGCAGGGTTGTCGTAGCGATGCCTAACGCCGCCTGCCGGAAGTTATTGACGGCCACCACACTCATTACGGCGTCGACCACCTGCCAATAAATCAAGAAGTCGATGCCGATCGGTGCGTTGTCTTTGGTGATACTGGTCTGATGCGGCACTTCGCGCACTTCCTCGCGCAGGTCAGCCATGATCGCCCGATCGATGCCGAACGGATAGAGCAGCACCAAGCCCGGCCCTTTCTGGCCAATGCACTTGCCAAAGCGAAACACGACCAGCCGCTGAAATTCCGGCACCACTCGAACGGCGCTCATGATCAACACCAGACCGACCAGAACAATCGCGCCCAGACAGACTAACAAAACGGGATCCATACTTATGCCTCCTAGGAAAGAATGATTAGTGACAAGTGATTAGTAAAGAGTAATTAGTAACTGGAAAATCGATTCACTAATTACTAACCACTAATTACTTTTTATGGATTGATTTTCTTTACGCGCAGCGTTAAACCCTGCCGATCGATCACTTCGACGTCCGCGCCCGGCTCGATCGGTTCTTCGGCGCTGATCGTCCACAGCTGCCCGCCGATCTGCGCCGTGCCCAAGGCGGGCGGGGTCACTGCGGTTCTGATCACGCCGTGCACACCGACGACATTCTGTGCCGCCAAACCGACACCTTTTTGCTGGCGCATCCGCATGAAGGCGGACAGGACCAGCACGCTGAAGCCGGCCATGCTCACCGTCACACCGGCGATCAGCAACCCGTTCAAGCCCGGCGCGCCTTCACGCGCCGGAAACAGCCACAGCGATCCAAATAAGATGGCCACTGCGCCGCCGAGCGTTAATGCACCGTGCCCCGTCGCGGTCGCATCGATCGCGAACAGCACAAAGCCGACAATGACTAACAAGACACCGGCAAAATTCGCGGACAGGTTGATCAAGCCAATCGCCGACAAGGCCAGCGCAATAATTGCCGTGACTTCGGCGGCGCCGGTGCCCGGCGTCGTGGCGGCCAGAAGCAACATCAGCAAGCCGACGATCAACAGGATATACGAGACATTCGGATTGGTGATGAGCTGCAACAATTGTGTTCCCAGATCCATGGTGAACCTCCATTTCTAACTTTCAAGATGCTAGATACAGCTGCAAATTGCCTTTGTCACTCACGTGCCCTCGTAGCGTAAGCGGAGAGGGTTCGCTATTGATCGGTCATTTGCTTGCGAATCAGTTGATACACTTCCAACGGCTTCTCGATATTCCAAAAAGCGGGCGTGGCACTCGCATACATGCTGTTGCCATAGCGGCCATAAGCCGCGAGCGGATTCGCGCCGAACGTCAGGGTGCCGGTGCCGTCTCGATTTTCAGTGAACGACAGCTGCGCGATGTTCTTCAATGGAACAATCGTCGTGCGCTTTGCTGTCCAGCGACTGTCATTGACGATGATCGCCGCGGCATTCGTGACAACATAGCGCGCATTGGCTCCGCGGTTCAGCATACTCATCGGAACGCCAACGCCCAAGCCGATGATGATGAAAAGCAGCGGGAAGAAGACGACGAAAAATGACGGGATAGAACTACTCGATCGAGTAGATGAACCAACGGTCAGAAAAATGACCAACATCAGCGCAGCGACGCCGCCAAAAATCAAAGCAAACAAAATACCCGGATTCGTCGCGGAAAAAAATTTCCGCTGGCCCTGGCCTTGCCACAAAATTCGCTCGTTCGGGGCAAAGTAATTGTTCAAGTCATTCGTCATGTCGAGCATGTTATTCATCCTTCATCCTTCCGCCTTCATTTTTTGTATTGGTACACTTCGTCCATCGCCGCGACGACTTCATGCAGGCTCTGCACCTGCTCCGAGATGTCGTCATGCAATCGCTGCGCACGCCCGCTGTCGATGTCCTTCGCATCCATCAGCAGCAATTGAGTATAGATCGTGCCCATCGACGAGAGCGTGGCATCCATCTGCAGCTTGCCGCGCTCGATCGTACTCTGCAAGTTTTGCAGCGATGTCCACTGCGATTGCTGTGATTGCAGCGTCGCTTCGATCTGCGCGCGCAAAGCCGGATCGCCGGCACTGCGCAATCGGGCTTGGGTAGATTGAACGGCTTGCGGCACGGATCGCACATCCTGCTGAATCGTTCGATCGCCTTCGAACGCATCCAGGCGCTTCGCCACCGAAAACAGATTGGCGATCCAATCATCGATCTGATTCGACGTTTCCTTCAAGTGATCGCGCAGCACGCCGGGCTGGCTGTGCTCAATCGCTTCGGCGATGCGGCCGCGATATTCAAACGCTTTGATCATTTTATCGCGCGCATCGCCATTGCGCAGACGCGTCGGCTCATATTTGGCTTGCAGCAAATCGGCGGTGACACGTGCGCCGGTCGCCGGATCGGTCAAGATGCTGGCCGTTAAGCCCAGCCACGCGACCGCGCCGCCGATCAGCCAGTACCACCATTGAAAACCGGGCAGCGGCTCCGGTATAAAGAAACCCAACAGGATAGCCAAAGCGATGACGATGCCGCCGCGCCAATCGAAGATGGCGTTGGTCAACATCGCGCGTTGAACGCGTTGATGCAGATCCGCTTCCGGTCGATCGATCGTCATGCGTCTACATTCCCTTTAACCGCTGGACCGGGTGTGATCAATTTGGCCGACGCTTGCGCCGCCCGTTGTTGCAGCTGCAAGATCACTCCGCACAAATGCGGTGTGGCCGCTGAATTCGTCTGCAACCGATCGGCTTGATCGAGCATCGCCAGCGCGTGCGGATAGCGTTCCAGGTGCGCGAAAGCTTCGGCGAGCGCGAGAAAATAATCGGACGTGGTGGAATCTAAAGCGACTGCTTGCTGCAAATACATCGCCGCTAGCGTCCACATGTTGCGCTGCATATACGCTTTGGCTCGAACAAAATTCGTGCGCGAATTTTTCACTGATCGATCGATCTGGCTCCACAGCCGTTCGGTGATCTTCTCAAAATCATCGCCCATCAAAAACAGCACGATCAGCCGCATGAGCAATAACACGACGGCGATGGCGCCGATGATCACCGTCGAGACGTTGGAAGCTTCAAAGATCGCCACGCGCAAAATCCGCTCGAAGGGTGTGGCCGATAAAGAATCGCCGGCCGCAATGATCGTGTTGCTGAATTTGTAATTCAAGAAGACCGCCGCCGTCGCCGCCGCCAAACTGGCGATGAACAACAAATGAAAGATGCGGCGGCGCGTCAGCAAGCCAAACGCGACGATCAACATGAACAAGCTGTACCCCAGCCTAAAATAAACGAAGTCGCGCGGCAGCACGGTCAAGACGGCCGACTGGGCTTGGGGCGATAACGTGGTCGCTTGGCCGCTGTACAACAACAGCAATTGTCCAAGGTCGCCCGATCGAGCCAGCTGCGTCGATGACAACGCGATCGATATAAAAAACAGCAGCACCGCCAGCACCGCAGTCGTATAAAACGCATCGACGATGTTGACGATCCAACCGATGATGATCCAGCGCGCGCGTTCATGCTTGTAAAACGATTGATACAGGCTGCGGTGACAATTCGGGCAGCGCGTATCGGTCTCTTGAGTCAAGTGCCCGCAGTACACGCACAACAATGGATCGTCGAAGTTGTCATCGGCAAAATCGATCCCGATCGGCGGCGAGACACTTACTGGCGCTAAAGCCGCAACCACTTCTTCTTCGGGCACCGCGGCGATCTGCGCCCGCACCCATTCCAGTTGTTCGCGCGCCTGTGAATTGTTTGGATCAAGCGCCAGCACATTTTCCAGACACACTTCTCGATCTTCCAGCGTCGCGGCGACATCGCTCAACGCCTGCCACGCCTGCAAATGATGATCGTCCGCTTCGATAACGCGCTGCAATTGTTGGCGCGCGTAAACTCGATCGCCGGACTTTGCCGCAGCCAAACCTTGATCAAGCCAAGTAGAGATTTGTTCGCTGGACATGTCGCGTATGGCCTGTCGCATATCGCTTATAGTTTCAGCCGCGTCCTTCGACTCCACATCGACCTCTGCCAGTTCGATGCTCCGCTCAGGATACGTCCATGATTTACTCGTCACTCTTCACGTTAAAAGTACGTCGACAGAATCTTATACAACTGTCGAATCGTCTCAACCGTGCCTTCATACGTCTGGCCGTTGGTCGCGTTGGCAACTTGCTGTAAGTATCCCATATCCGCATCGCCGCCGTAGGCGATAGCAAACACGACCACCGGCACTGAGCCGCCGCGCAGTTTGCTGATCAAACGATTGAGCGAAATATTTGACGCATTCTCTCTTCCGTCCGTCATCACCACGATCGCATTGATCCGTTCCGGATCGTTGAGCCGCTGCAGTCGATCGTAGGCCGCCGAGATCCCATCGAGCAGCGCCGTATCGCCACCTGCTTCCAATGAGTCGATCGAACTGATCAAATTGCTGCGGGTATATTTCAGATCATTGATCTTCACCACATCATAAGCGTCTGTGTAAAACTGGATCAGGCCCACGCGCTCGCTATCGCTCTTGATCTGATCGATGAACGTGCGGAGCGCGACTTTCACATTGTCGAGCTTGTCGCCTTCCATGCTGCCCGAAGTATCTACGACCAGTTCCACATTCGTCCGGCGCTTGGTCGCCCACCACGATTGCCGCACCACATCTAATATCGCGGGACTCGGCACTTGCAGCGCGGTTTGCGGCTGACTCGGATCAACGCCGTTCTTGGCATTGATCGGCGAGCCAGCCCCGTCAAGCGGAATAGCCAGATCAGCAGGCCGATAGCCGCTGGACAAAATCGTTTGCTGCGCGGCGGCCGATGTGATGAAACTGGCAAACGCGCGGAATGTTTCGCGATTGAGATCGGTGAGACTTGAAGATTCCAGCAGCGCTAAAGGATGATCTTGCCACAACGAGCCTTCGCTCGGATAAACGGCGACGAGATCAGTGCCGCGTTGATTGGCCCAGATCACCATTTGCTCGGACGCAACGAACGCATCCAAATAACTGCGGCCGTTCTGCACCACACGCTGCGCGATGGCCTGCTCGCCCTCGCCGTAATAGCGAACCGTTTTTTCCAACGCCGTCACATACTGTAAGACGTTGGGCGATTGCACATCATCTGCCGTGAGGCCGCGTGTTTTATTCGCGCCCGCGTAAAATTCGGCGAGTGTGGCGAGCAAGCCCGAGGCGGATGCGGTCGATGGATGACTCCATTTGAAATTTGGATCTGAGGTAGCGATCTTCAGGATGTCGCTCCACCCGATCGGCGTACCGGGCCAACCGAGCGATTGCGCTTTATCACGCCACATGGCGATGACAACAGGCGAAACCGCATAACGCACCGATTGTCCAACCAGGCCTGTCGTCGATTGAGTGGTCGCCTCATAATCTCGATCGAGTTGATCCAGCCAGATCGATGAATCGGGCGACATCGCTTGGAAGTTTCCGGCGATAGCCGCGTCCAGCATCGATTCAGGCTCGAGCTGTACGGTCTTGATAATCAGCGTTTCGTTGGCCGATGTTTTCAAATCTTGAGCGTTGAAGCTATCGACCAGCTGCTTGAACAGATCGGCTTTCTCCGGCGAGATGGCGATGATCAACGTCGGCTGCGGACCGCTGATTGCCGTGTTAATACTCGATCCCAAATTGCCGAGCGCATTCGAGATCGAATTGAGCACGCCTGAAGTCAGCGGCCAGCACAACGCGCACGCGGCGATGACGATGATCAGCAGCGAGATCCAGCCTGTTGGATTGGGCTTTGAGTTTCGGTAAGAGGATCGGTAGGCCATAATGAGCAACGAGTAATGAGTGATTCGTATTGTGTGTTTAGCTTCGTCATTGCAAGAAGGCCGTTAGGCCGACGAAGCAATCTCAATTGATTGTCGCTGAGATTGCCACGCCGCTTCGCGGCTCGCAATGACGGATGTCACCGCACCGCCACATTCAGATCGAACCAGCGCAGCAGCGCTTGCAGCACATCTCGATCGGGTGAGCGCATAGCCGAGGTACGCTGCACCACATCAACCACACCCGCAGCTGACCATTTGGTGAACGGACTGTCGGGTTGATCGACGGTCACATCGGCATTGACCGGGCGCAGTCCGTAACTCACAGCCTTCTGCTGAACCGGCACGCTCAAGAGATACTTTTCAAATTCAAGTGCCGCATTTTTTTCTTGCGCACTCGTTTCAGGACCAATCCACACGCTGAGCGGAAAATCGAACCACGTCACGAATTTAGGGTAGCGCACCACCAGCGGATCTTTCCATCGATTTGAAATGCCGGCCATGTTCGCCAGTAGATCGCTCTCCAGCATTTGTCCGCCATCGCCGACCGAATAACCCAGCAAAGCAAAATCTTCCGCAGTATAAGCGCTCGCGCCGCTGATGTCCGTGACGGAACTCATCAACTCTTTCAGCCACTTTTGAAATTCAGGCTTGGTCACATCGGCCACGCTGATATCAGGTCGATTGTAGTATTCGCCCGCTGCGGCAACCATCGCCGCGAGGCCGCCGACATTCTTGCGCGGATTCGGCACAACGAGTTTGAAAAAGCCCCAGGCCGGTTCACCGCCGAGTTCGGGCCAGCCGCCGGACGCAGTCGCCGCGTCGTGCAGCGTCAACCAATTGATTTCATTGAATTTTGTTTCCAGCACACGCGCGCGACTGCCGTAAATACCCCACGCGAACAACGACAGCGCGATCGGCTTGGCGCGATATTCACCATCGGTGAGAAACACGTCGCGGCCCAATCGATCTTTGTAAGCGGCGTTCGCGAGTTCGACCAAGTAACGCGAATCGGGAATCCACGCCGTCGGCACCGGATCAAACGCAGCGCTGTCATAGCGGCTCAATGCCGTCAGGCCATCCATCGGAATGATGGTGACGTGAATCTTGTTGTTGTCGAGTTGATGATTCTCAGTGTTGAATTGATTGGCCGCGGCAGTGACCCACGGTTCGATCGGTAGGGCGACGACAATGCGCACTTCGATCGGGCCGCTGGGCGCAGCTGGGCCGATCGGGTTGGAGCCAACCGATCGCGCGATCACGCTGATCGCAATGATCGCGATCGCCACACCGATCACGCCGAAGAAAACCCATCGAGTTCGATTCATGCCATTTACTCCTGCCCGCCGCGCTATTTCAATTGTATCTGCATATGGCTGGCGGGCAAGTCATCGGGCGGAGCCGAAATCGACCCCGCCCGATTATTTATTGAATCTCGTAGGGGCGGGTAACCTCGCCCCTAATTGATGCCCAGCCGCTTCTTGCGCTCGGCCAATTGATTATCGAGCTCTTGCTTGCCCAACACTTCGTCCATTTGATCGTCGAGACGGCTGGCCATCATCTCGCTCTTGGCTGAAGCTTTATCCAACCGCGCGCGGATCGAGTCCGCCATGCGCGTCACATCGGCGTCACCAAGTCCGGCCATATCATCCAGCGACTTGATGGTCTTAACGGTGAGTTCCTTCGACTTGGCGAGATCGAGCAGCGCCAGCAATTCTTCGCGCTCTTGCTTGATGGTGGTCAGCTTCGCTTCGAGCTTGAGCTTGGCGCTCATCAAGTTTTGATATTCAACTTGCTGCCGCTCGTACTGTTCCTTATATTGCTCGACCAGATGCTGAGTAGAGTTGAGCTTGGACTGTGCTGCAGACGCCAGATCTTCGCGGCCCTGCTGCAACAAGGCGTCGATGTCCTTATCGAGCTTCGTCGATTGCGCGGAGAAGTCATCGTATTTGCGCTTGAGCGTTTTGACTTCGCCACCGACGGTGGCCGCCGCGTCTTCCAACGCTTCCAGATTGTTTTCTGCCTGACGGATATATTCATCCATCACCGCGACCGAATTGGCCTTGAGCGCCGAGTCGACCATCGCGTGCAGGTTGGCCGAGATCAAGGTTTTGACTTTTTCGAGCAGAGTTGCCATTTCATTTTCCTCCTGAGAGATGAGTGGGTAACGAGTAACACTTGCACCGCACTGCGCGCGTTGCAGTGCAGGTGTGATTAAAACTTGTTGCGTGATGTGTGAAAAAGAATAACATGCGGGCAAGTCGATCGCTTGACGCTTCACCGACAGTTGGCTGACAGAATTCTTGAAGCAGCCTGAGCGACACTTGCACCGCAATGCGGAGCAGTGCAGGTGAGCGCTGCACGTCCTGCCTATACCCAACTCTCCTGCGGAGAGTTGGTGGTCCGCCAGGCGTAGACTTCACTGCATCGCTCAGGCTGCAATTCCGCTCAGGATGCGCGCGGCGCGCAGTCGAAGGAGCGGCTTATCGGCACCGCCCAACCTTTGCAAGGTTAAAACAACAATCAGGCTGAAGCTAATTTATAACCGCGGCCGCGCACCGTGATGAGGTAGCGAGGGTTCGCCGCATCGCGCTCGATCTTGGTGCGCAGACGGCTGATCAATTTTTCGATGCGGGCATCGTCGACTTCGTCGATGTAGTCTTGACCCCACACCGCTTCGACAATCTGATACTTGTCACAAATTTTGTTGCTGCGCCCATACAGCAGCAGCAGCAAGTGATATTCGAGATCGGTCAGTGTCGGCACGCGCTCACCATCGATCCATACTTCGCCGGCATCCACATCGACCCACACACCGGCCTGCGCAGGCTGGCGCAGCTTGCGCTGTCGACGGGCATACACGCCGAACAATTCACTGAACACATGCGGCGGATTATTCTCGATCAAGATGCCTTTGGCGATCAGATCGGCCTGGGCAGATCCGATTGAACTCGGCGCTTCCGCGTTCGTCAACACTTGGAGCAGCGCGTCTTGCTCGATCGGTGCGAGCTGCGTCCAAAGTTTAGCGCACTCGTTGCGAATGATCGAATCCCTTTCTAATTGTTCGCGCGCCAAGCTCAACGCCTGTTTGCGCGATCCGATCGGCACACCGGCAGCCACTCGAACGACTAAACGGGTGGTCGATTGCAATAAGCCGGGATGTCCGCCCGCTTGCGCCACAATGAAATCCACTTCGTCTCGATCGAGCTCGGCGCCGTCTTCTTTCCCCCACGCTTTTACGGCGCGGCGGGCGATCTCATCGGCGGGCATGCCTAATGTCATTTGCTGGCCGACAAAGAGTTCGCAAAATTCGCTCGCTTCAGTATCATGCCGTCGATCCGCTAACGGCGCGCCGGTGGCGGTGACATACACCAATGACTCGTATTTATCATGCAGCGCGCGGAGGTTGAGGAAGACGCGGCCATCGAGCGCGCTGAAGGGATCGTCGAACTCATCGAACAGCAGCGCTACGCGCCGATTCAACTTCTCGCACAGCAGCGCAATGCCTTCATTGAAACTCAGCGGCGCGATAATCCCGCCCGGCCGATCGGCATCGATCACCTGGCGATACAGTTTTTCAAAAGCGGCGAGCAACTCCGCCGAAACGTTGGGCAGGTGCTTTAAAGCATCGAGCGCCGATCGGAGAGTGACTTCATAGAAAGCTTGATCGCTCAAGGCCAACATCAAATTGCAATCGACATACACGGTGAAGGATCGATTGGCTTTACTATCGGGTTCGGCGGCGGCGCGCAGCAGTGTTGATTTGCCGACATTGCTCAAGCCCACGATTGAGCAGCATGCCCCATCGGCCAGAGTGGATTTCAATTGATCGAGATCGTTGCGGCGGAGGAATAATGGATCAGGCATAATGAAGGGATTACTTCAAAAAGTAAAAGTGGGTCAACCGACCTCATTGGACAGTTGACCCACCCGATCAATCATGCAGGTTAAGCTTGCGCTGTCCTCAAACGGCGCGCCACAAACAATAACACGATCAAACCACCAGCCAGCAGAAAGCCCAAATAATCACCCGCACCCGTCTTGGCAATTTGATCAGAGGTCTTACCCGTGTTGCTCAACGTTGTCGATGAAGTCACGCTGGTCGAAGATGATACACTCGAGGTCTTTGTGCTTGAGGGTGACGCGGTGCCACCCGATACAGCGGGCGTACTCGGCGACTTCGGCGTTGAAGTCACCAGGCCAACCGCAACCGTCGCCACCACAGACTGTGGAGCTTGCGTCAGCGCAGCTGTGGGCGGCAAAGTCGGAGTTGTGGTTGGCGGCTTCGGTGTTTCAGTCGGCTCAGGCGTATCGGTCGGAATATCGGTGGGTGTGATCTGCGCAATTTGCGTAGCCGCTTCGTTTGTCGAATTGACGGCTTGCTGTTGCGCCAATAACTGCTGCCGCTGACCGGAGTTCCCTAGCAAGAAGACCGCAATCAAGATCACGCCGAGCAGCGCGATGCCACCCAGCGCAATGACCGCCACGCGAAAGGTGCGATTGGCGCCTTCATCGGCGGTGCCGTTACCGTTGCCGCTGTCATTGGATTCAGTGTTGAGAGCCATTAGCGTCGCTCCTATTTGGATGTTGGAGATTTGAAATTGGATGTTAGAAGCTGGTTGTTGGAGAGAACGTTTATTTCCGCCAGGAATCACTCCAACTTCTAGGGTCTAACCTCCAACCTCCGATCACTCAGTGACGGTATTGTAACAGAAACGAGCTTTAACGCAAAATTTCGAGATTCGCCAAAGGCACAAACATTTTGCCGGAGGCGTCCAGATTGACTTCAGCGCCATACACCCGCGCGCCGTTCTCAATACGCCGCGGTTGATCGGCTACGCTAGTCACATTGCCCACTTCGCCGTGATGCGGTCCGCGCACGACGCGCACACGACTATTATTCGCCAGCAGCATGCCCACATTCGACGGGAGCGCAGGCCTGGAATCAGCCGGCAGCGGAATGATGATCTCCGGCCGGGTGATGCCCCAGCGCGTGCGCGTGATTGCAC
>JBGQGR010000017.1:0-13031 GCA_041497495.1 Anaerolineae bacterium
AGTCTGGCTGAATCGGCTGAAACTAGACGGTGACTGAAGATTTGAAGTAAGTTGAATTTTAGCATAGGCATATGCATTTGTAAACTTGTGAATCGTTGGAGCACGGCTCGGCAGCTAAGGCTGCGGCCAGCGAGCGCCATCGATCCGGCGATGTTTGCGACGCGACGCCGCGTGTTGTATAATCCTTATTCGATGCTCATTATTCGATTTGCATTGAATTTCAGCAAGGCAGATCCACATGGCTAAAAAGATTCGCGTGCTCATCGCCAAGCCCGGCCTGGATGGACATGATCGCGGGGCCAAGATCATTGCGCGCGCGCTGCGTGACGCCGGCATGGAAGTGATCTACACCGGTCTGCGCCAAACACCGGAGATGATTGCCGAAGCCGCGCTGCAAGAAGATGTGGATGTGGTCGGATTGTCGATCTTGTCGGGCGCGCATATGACGCTGCTGCCGCGCATCGTGACCATGCTGCGCGATAAAGGCCTGACGGACGTGCGCGTCTTTGCGGGCGGCATCATTCCCGATGAAGATGTTGAGCCCCTCAAACAAGCGGGCGTGACCGGCGTGTTCGGCCCCGGCACCAACACCGACCACGTCGTCGAGTTCATTCGTGATCAATTCAAAGACGCCCAGTGACATGGCCGCCTTGATCGATCGGGCGTTAGCTGGCGATCGACGATCGTTGGCGCGCTTGATCAGCCGCGTGGAAAACGGCGGCCCCGACAGTTGGTCGGCGCTCTCGATCGTTTATCCGCGCACCGGCCGGGCGCGGATCATCGGCATTACCGGCTCGCCGGGCACGGGCAAAAGCACACTTGTTAGTGAGATTGCAAAACTGTATCGCGCTGAGAAGTTGACCGTGGGTATCGTCGCGGTCGATCCGACTTCGCCGTTTTCCGGCGGCGCAGTGTTGGGCGATCGAATCCGCATGCGCGACCTCGCCGGTGATGCGGGTGTCTTCATTCGATCGATGGCGACGCGCGGCAGTTTGGGCGGCTTGGCGCGCGCCACGACGGATGTGGTGAAAGTTCTGGACGCCGCAGGCTATGATGTCATTGTGATCGAAACGGTGGGCGCGGGACAATCGGAGATCGATATTGCGCGCACGGCGGATACGGTGATTGTTGTTGAAGCGCCGGGCCTGGGCGATGAAGTGCAAGCGATCAAAGCCGGTATTTTGGAAATTGCGGATATCTTGGTGGTGAACAAAGCCGATCGAGATGGCGCGCAGAGTACCGTTAATGCGCTGCACGCCATGATCGATCTTGGCACGACGCACAATCGGACGCTGCATCATGGGGCATTGATGGAAGTTAACAGCGCGTCGGGTTCCCGTGCGCGACACACTGCCAGGGACGGCATGAGAACCGTCACCGCTGAACAATCGCAAAATTCCGATCGTTGGTATCCGCCGATCTTGATGACGATTGCCACCGAAGGTAAAGGCATCGATAAAGTTATCGAAGCGATCGGCCAGCATCGTCAATACTTGATCGATCAACCCGAAGGTCAGCAGCGCGTGCGGGCCAGAGTCTCGATCGAGTTGGAGCTGATCTTGGGTGAGAGTTTACTCAATCGCTTATTGGCCGGACTTGGATCCCAGGCGATCGATCACGCGATCGATCAAGTCATGAAACGCGAGATTGATCCGTATACGGCGGTGGAGCAGCTTCAAGCGGCGGCGCAGGTTCGCGCATGAGTGTGCGATTGTTGTTACTCCGGCATGCCCGATCAACTTGGAATGCCGAAGGCCGCCTGCAAGGCATCGCCGATCCGCCGTTGGATGACGTTGGGCTGGAGCAAGCCAATCGGTTGGCAGACAGATTGAAAGATCAGCCCATCGCCGCGATTTATTGCAGCCCGCTGCAGCGCGCTCGATCGACCGCGGAGATCATCGGGCAAAAATTTCCAGCGGTGACGTTGACTTTCGATGATCGCCTGATGGAATATAATGTTGGCGTGTTGACGGGTTTGACCTGGGCTGAAATTGCGATCAAGCATCCTGATTTTGCGGCGCGGTGGTCGGATGATGCCTGGGGGGCGCCGATACCGGAGAGTGAAGGGCAGATCGTTTTTCGCGCGCGGGTGACGGCGGTGATGCACGAAATTGTGCTGCGGCACGGTGATCAAATGGTGGCGGTTGTGTCTCACGGCGGAACCTTCGGCGCTTATTTAACGACACGCTTAGGTTTGGATGTCCAGCGCCGCGATCCATTTCATTTTGGCAACACGTCGTTGAGCGTTGTCGACGTCGACGGCGAATCGATCAAGATTGTGACGCTCAACGACGCGCATCATCTGAGCGGCCTGCCGCAAGTCTCTTTGATTTAACGCCGACCCAACTTATTGAACGGACGGACTCACTCACGATGACAGGTTCGCTGCATGCGTTTGGTGAAATCAAAATCTTCTGCGGCTCCTCTTGCCCGGTGTTGGCGGACGAGATCGGCCAGTATTTGAAAGTGCCGATCAGCCCGCGCGAGATCATTCAATTCCCGAACGACAATATTTTTGTGCGCTTGTTAACGAGCGTGCGCGGCCAGGATGTGTTCGTGATCCAAACGCTGACTTCGCCGGTGAGTGAGCACATCCTGGAGCTGTTGATCATGTTAGATACGGTCAAGCGGGCGAATGCCGGCCGCATCACGGCGGTGATGCCCTACTATGCGTATGGCCGCAGCGATAAAAAAGATCAGCCGCGTGTGCCGATCACGGCCCGCCTGCTGGCGGATTTAGTAATCACGGCTGGAGCTGATCGATATCTGACGCTCGATCTGCATGCCGGACAGATTCAAGGTTTCTTCAGTATTCCGGGCGATGAAGTCAGCACCTTTCATTTGTTAAGCGATTACTTCATCTCCAAGAAACTGAATCAAGTACCGAACGGCGCGGTGATTGTTACGGCAGATTTAGGCTATGCCAAGAAAGGTCGCAACTTCGCGCAGGTGTTGGGTATTCCCATGGCCTTCGTCGAGAAGCGGCGCACAGGTAATGATGCGAACGCCGAAGCCTTGACCGTGATCGGCGATGTGGTCGGCAAGACGGTGATTGTCGTCGATGACGAGGTCGATACGGCCGGATCGGTTTCAGGCGCGATCAAGATTTTGAAGGAGACGGGCGCGGGCGATATCTATTTGTGCTTCACGCATGCCGTTCTCTCGCCGCCGGCCGTCGATCGCTTGCGCGGACTGCCGATTAAAGAAATTGTGACGACGAACAGTGTACCGATGCCGAAGGAGAAAATGTTGCCGAATATGGCCGTGCTGTCCGTTGCGCCGCTGCTGGGTGAAGTGATGCGGCGGATTCATGAAGGATCGTCGGTGGGTCAGATGTTTAATGAGTAGCCAGAATTGGCTATCCCTTATTTTTCCGGGATCGGGTAAGATTGAGGGGACACTAATCGGCTAAACACTAATTGCGAATTGCGCCGTCGGAGAAAAGACTACTATTCCATTTTCGAACGGATCGACGCCTAGCGGGTCACCACTGCCTAATGGCCTTGGGCTTGGCCGAAATCTTTACGACTATCAGCTGAGACGCCTGCACTGCATCCGTGGTACATCCTGCGGCTGCACCATCGCAGGACAGCGCGGAGCACGTGTTTCTCGCCGTAAGAAATACGACTCGAACTGACCTACCAACATTCATTGGTTCCGGTTTACTCATAAGCAATCGAGATGGGAAATTAACGGAATATCATGCTGAAAAATTTATTTGGAAGATCTAACGAAGACCGTGAGGTCGCCAAGCTGCGACCGGTCGTCGCCGAAATTAATGAACTCGAGCCCGAATTCGAGAAGATGTCGGCGGACGAGCTGCGGGCAGTGACAACCGAGTTTCGATCGGAGCTGAATGACGAACTGCAAGCACGCCGCCAGGAATTAGCCGAGGCTCGAGCTGAAGCGCAGGCTGAAGACGATACTGATCGACGGCGGCAGCTGGACCAGCGAGTCAAGAAACTCGACGATGAGTTGTTTGCAGCCGAAGATGATCTGCTGACTGATTTTCTGCCGCGCGCTTTTGCGGCCGTGCGCGAATTGGCCAAACGCAACGTCGGCATGCGCCACTTCGACGTGCAGCTGATCGGCGGTATGGTGCTGCATCAAGGCAAGATCGCCGAAATGAAAACCGGTGAAGGCAAGACGCTGGTGGCTACTCTGCCGTTGTATCTGAATGCGTTGGCTGGCCATGGCGCGCACCTGGTGACGCCAAACGATTACCTATCTAAGATCGGCGCGCAGTGGATGGGGCCGATCTATCACGGGCTAGGGATTACGGTCGGCGTGATTCAGCACGAGTCTGCCTTTGTGTTCGATCCAGATTTCAAGGCGCAGGACGATCGCTATAACCGGCTGCGACCGGTATCGCGTCAGGAAGCGTATCGCGCCGACATCACGTATGGCACAAACAATGAATTCGGTTTCGATTATCTGCGCGACAACATGGTGTGGGAACTGGCGCAGTGCTCTCAGCGCGAACTGCATTACGCTATCGTTGACGAAGTGGACAACATCCTCATCGACGAAGCGCGCACGCCGCTGATCATTTCCGGCCCGGCCGAAGAGTCGAGCGATCAATACGTGCGCTTCTCCGAGATCGTGCGCAAACTGCGCCCAACGACCAACGACGATGAAGACCATCCCAATGGCGACTACACCGTCGATCTTAAAACGCGCAATGCCACGTTGACCGAAGCGGGCATCGAGCGCATCGAGCAGGTGACGGGCATTCCGAATCTGTATGCGCCCGAACACTCCGATCTCATTCCGTATCTGGATAATGCCCTGCGCGCCAACGTGATCTTCAAGCGCGATAAAGATTACATCGTCAAAGACGGACAAGTGATCATCGTCGATGAGTTCACCGGGCGATTGATGTACGGTCGGCGATATAGCGAAGGCCTGCATCAAGCGATCGAGGCGAAGGAAAAAGTCACCGTTCAACGCGAGAACTTAACGTACGCCACCATCACCTTTCAAAATTTCTTCCGTATGTATCGAAAACTAGCGGGCATGACCGGAACTGCCAAGACGGAAGAAGAAGAGTTTCAGAAGATTTACAATTTGGATGTGGTGTCCATTCCGACGCATCGCGAGATGATTCGCCAAGACACGCCGGATGTGATCTTCAAAACGGAGGCCGCCAAGTTCCGATCGGTGGTGAGTGAGATTGAGGAAATGAACAAGCAGGGCCAGCCCGTGTTGATCGGCACGGTGGCGATCGAAACATCGGAAATGCTGGCAGGCATGCTCAAACGCAAGGGCATTCCGCACAATGTGTTGAACGCGAAAGAGCACGAGAAGGAAGCAGTCTACATCGCACAGGCCGGGCGTGTCGGCGCAGTGACGGTTGCCACGAACATGGCCGGTCGCGGTGTCGATATTTTGTTGGGCGGCAACGCGGAAGGTATTGCGCGCGACTTGCTGCGTAAGAAAGGAGTCGATCTAACAGAAGTCTCACCGGCCGAATGGGATCAAGCCCTCGCCGAGGCTCAACGCATTGTTGTATCTGAGCGCGAGCAGG
Organism: Anaerolineae bacterium; assembly: GCA_041497495.1. Taxonomy (GTDB): domain Bacteria; phylum Chloroflexota; class Anaerolineae; order Fen-1058; family Fen-1058; genus JBGQGR01. The sequence goes on from JBGQGR010000017.1 coordinate 5,528, forward strand.
TTTTGAAAGCCGGCGGCCTGCATATCGTCGGCACCGAGCGGCATGAAGCGCGCCGCATCGACAATCAGCTGCGCGGCCGCGCAGGCCGGCAAGGCGATCCGGGTTCGAGCCGATTCTATATTTCGCTCGAAGACGAATTGATGAAGCGCTTCGGCGGCGATTCGATCAAGAATTTGATGGATCGATTTAAGATGGATGAAGATCAGCCGCTGGAGCATTCACTGCTTTCTCGATCGATCGAGCAGGCCCAAGTGCGCGTTGAAGGCTACAACTTCGATTCGCGCAAGCACGTGTTGGAATACGACGACGTGGTCAACACGCAGCGCGGCGTGATCTACGCCCAGCGCCGCAAGATTTTGAGCGAATCGAATCTCAAGCCAATTATCCTCGATATGATTTACGACGAGCTGCATGCCATCGTCGCGCAGCATACCCAGGCCCAGCATGATGATGAATGGGATTTGAGCGGCTTGATGATCAGCATGCGCGGCATGATCCCGCTGCCGCCGGCGCTGACGATCAACGAATGGCGCGGGCTGAGCGTCGAAGAGATCGAACAGCAGCTGATTGAGTTTGCCGAGCAAGGCTATACTGAAAAGACCCGGCAGCTGGCTGATCTCATGCCACAAGCTGAGCGGCTGACTTTGCTGCGCGCCGTCGATGCGCATTGGGTGCGGCATCTGACTGATCTGGATAATTTGCGAGAAGGTATTGGGCTGCGCGCGTTCGGACAGCAGAATCCGGTTATCGCTTATAAGCGTGAAGCTGCAGAAATGTATGACGGCATGTTGAGTTCCATCCGATCTCAGGTCGCGCGGGATATCTATCGGATCCAGGCTGCGCCGCAAGGTGTCGCAGCGCCTGCGCGTCAACTACGAACGAATGTGCCAGCGACGACCGGAAAGGGAGCCAAGCCGATTAAATCGTCATCACCGGATGCGATTGGTCGAAATGAACCTTGTCCATGTGGTAGCGGTAAAAAATACAAACATTGTCATGGGGCGCCGGGCGCGGAGCCACTCTCGGCCAACAAATTGGCTGGTGCAGGCATGCGATCTGCAGCACCCGTAAAGACTAAGCCATGAGCGATCCCAAATCAGACGATTATCAAGAATGGAATCCTGCCTCCAAGCGATCGGCTGGACCTGATCTCGCGGCACGCCTGATGGACGATATGGATCCCGAGGTGTTGGAGTTTCTTAAAACGACGGTCAACTCCTTCATTAAATGGGACTTAGTTATTTTCTTTTCTGAAAATCCCAACACCACAGATACCGCAGTGAATGTCGCCCGCTACATCGGGCGTGAGCTGGGCGTGACTGAAAGTGAACTGGATGAATTGGTGCAAGCAAAAGTGTTGCAGCGCGATCGTGCTGGCGAGCTGTTGGTGTATTCATTGACGGCCGATCTGGCGAAGCGCGACCGCGTCAGACATTTTGTCGCGGTGGTGAGCGATGTCCAGTTTCGTGGCAAGGTTTTCTATCATTTGATCCGCGGCATGCGCTGAACGAAAAACCTTGCGTGGTCGAATCGGCAAAGCATCGATCGATCTGATACCCTGTGCTGGGGTGTAGAGCGATCTGAGAAGGTGAAACTATGGAACGAATCAAATCGGGCGTGCCGGGCTTGGATGAAATGCTGGCCGGCGGCTTTTTGGCACAATCGGCGAATTTGGTGGAAGGCGCACCGGGCACAGGTAAAACCACGCTCGGCATGCAATTCATCTATAACGGCATTACCAAGTTCAATCAGCCGGGCGTGATCCTCACTTTTGAAGAATTTCCGCAGCAATACTACGATGATGCCGCCAGCTACGGTTGGGATCTGCGTGCCTTGGAACAGGCCAACCAGCTGCGGGTCATCATGACTAGCCCGGAAGTCAGTCATGCTGATCTAGAGCGGGTGGATGGCCGGATTCAAGCCATGATCCAAGAGATCGGCGCCGCGCGGATCTTGGTCGATAGCTTAACTCATTTCGATCGATTGAGCGACGACCCGATAACTCGCCGCGGCCTGCTGTTTAGTTTCATCAATTCACTCAAGCGCGAAAGGCTGACCAGTTTATTGACACGCGAGAGCACTACCCTGATTGGCGGGATTGAGGGACCGGAAGAAGACGTGGCCTTTGTCGTAGATTCTTACCTGCTGCTGCGCTACGTCGAAATTGAAAGCGCCATTCGCAAAGCCCTGCTGGTGTTGAAATTACGCGGCAGCGATCATGCTAAAGATATTCGGCAGTTTGAGATTACCCGCACGGGCATCGACGTCCGGTCAAAGTTTGAAGGTCGCGAGGGTATTATGAGTGGCAACCCGCGCCGCATGGCCGATTCGTTTGTTGAGGCATTTGTCAAACGCTCATGACAGTCCTTAACAGCGCGTTGAGTTTATACATTTGGATTGCGGTCTGCGCATTGATGATCTTCTTGTATCGGATTGCACGGTTCTATCAACAGACTTCTGGCCGCCGATCGTATTACCAGTTGTTCCTTGTGCCGATTGTTTTGCTGCTGGCGGGCGGCTTACGCTATGTGTGGCTGGGCAAATTTGTCGGGGACGCAATCGGTGACAGCCTCATGGTGCTGGGCGGCTTGTGTTTGATCGGTCTGAGTTTTTACACTTTGCGCTTGATGACCGGAGGACGTTCATGAGCGTCATCGCCGGCCCGCCCTCCGTGCTCGGCCTAATTGCTGCGCTCTATATGTTGTATATCTTCGCCATTCTCAGCCGCAAGCTGGGCAATGTCACCAAGATGAAGCCGCATTATCGCGGTTTGTATCTGAGTATGGCGCTGACCCTGATTGCGATCATTGCGCATGCGCTGGGGGCCGTGGCTTGGCTGAACCCTGCTTCCGTGCCGGAAGTGTTGAAGAGCGACGGATTTTATTTGGCGACATTCTATGTGCCGATGGCGTTGGCTGTGACAATTAGCCTGATCGTTGTTCTGCGCTATTGGGGCTGGTTATTCTCGGAGCGAGATCGATGAAGCGGTCCAAACCGCCTACCGCAACACGCCGTCGATCAATCAAAAATCCGGTGATCGATCCGGTCGCGCGACTGGATCATGCAGCCGAACGCGTACACTCGCAAAACTCGATCGAGCCGCTGATCCCGATCGAATGGTTCAGCGTGCTGGATCGCCTCCCCGGTGTTGTCTTCGTCCTCGATCGAGCTGGCATTATCCTCTGGGTGAACTCATCGATCACATCTGCGTCCGGTTTTGCGCGTCAAGCGCTGCTGGGCCGTGCGCTGCTTGACCTTGTGATCGAGAGCGAGCGTGAACGTTTCGATCAGTGGCTTCAAGATGTGCTGGCAGCTCAACCGGCTGCTCAGATCGAACCCCTCAGTCTCAATACTTACCTTCGTCGTTTTGACCATATCATCGATTATGGCTGCCTGGCTGGAACGTATGATGCCGCACATCAAAACATCGTCGTCACCTACCACCGGTTGAATGTCCGCGAAGAACACGATACCAGTTTGCAAGCGCGTATAACTCGCTTGGAGGCCGCAAATGCAGCCGCAACGATCGTCAGTCAATCGTTAGATCCAGATAAAGCGCTGCAGGCAGTCTTGCAAAAGATTTTGGAACTCGTGCACGTTGAGGCGGGTGTCGTCATGCTGCTGGATGCGGCGACGGGTGATTTAGCCTTCAAGGCGCAGCTCGGCTGGCGGCCCTTCCGGTCGATCGATGCGGTCACGCGTGTGAAGACCAACATTGGCTTGGCCGGCTTGGTCGTGCAGACCGATGAGCCCGTCGTCGTCGATGAGGTGTTGACCGATCCGCGCGTAAGCCTTAGCGGTTTCCGGCAATCGGGCGTCCGATCGATCGCGCTAGTGCCCATGCACTCTCACGCAAAAGTGATCGGCGTGTTGTCGGTCATGGAATATTCGCCGCGCACTTTTGTGAGTGATGAGGTGAATATTCTATGTAGCATGGCCGATCAAATTGGCATCGGCATTGAGAATGCGCAGTTGTATCAATCTGAGCAGACCCAGCGCCGCTTGGCTGAAGCGCTGCATCAAGTGGCCGCGGTCGTCAACTCCACCTTAAATTTGGATAGCGTGCTTGATCTGATCGTAGATCAGTTGGAGCATGTAGTCGCGTATAACAGTGTATCGTTGTGGCTGCGACACAACGGCGATTTCCAGCCCGCGATTGCGCGCGGTTATGCTGATTGGGCCGAGCGTTTGGCGAATGTCCACTTTGGCGAATTGCGCTCCACTCAACTCCTACTGGAAAAACTCAAGCCGCTCACGATTCCGGACACCACCGTCGATCCATTCTGGACTCCCTTAATCAAAGATGACCCCACTCGATCGTGGTTAGGTGTGCCGCTGCTCAATAAAAGCAAAGATCAGGTCTTGGGCATCCTGGAGATCGATAATTACAAACCCTACGCCTATTCAACTGAAGATATTCAGGCCGCCGTTATCTTTGCGGCGCAGGCGGCGGCGGCGATTGAAAATGCGCGGTTATATGCCGAATCGCAGCGCCGTGCCGAGTTGATGGCGGCACTCAACAGTGTTTCGGCCACCGTCAGTCAGTCGCTAGAATTGGAGCCAACGCTGCGATCGGCGCTGGACAAAGCCTTGGAAGTCGTGGGCGTGGAAGCCGGCGCAATTAGCTTGGTGGATGAAGAAGCGCAGGAGCTGGTCATTCGGGTGCATCGCGGTTGGCGGCAGCAGGACCTGCCGAGCAGTTTGCGAATCAAATTAGGTCAGGGACTGTCTGGTCAGGCCGCAGTCACTGGCGAAGTGGTGGTGACGGGCAGCTTAGAGAATGAACCGCGCTTGGCGGTTCCAGCGGTGCGCGACGAAGGTGTGCAGTCGATGGTGCTGGCGCCAATGCACGCGCGCGGGAGAGTCGTTGGTGTCCTGGGTGTCATGAGTTACCGCGTGCGCGTGTTTGACCAACAATCGATTGAAGTAGTCAAGTCGATTGCCGACCAGAGTGGTCTGGCGATTGACAACGCGCAGTTGTTCGCCCGCGAGTCGCGGCGAGCTGTGCAGTTGGCTCTTATAAACGATGTTGCGCGCGACGTGGTGTCCACGCCCGACCTTATCCAGCGTTTGAATAAGACGACGCAAGTTATTCGGGAAAAGTTCGGATATTACTCCGTCCTCCTGTTGTTGGTCGATGACGACAGTCAGCATCTCATTATGCGCTCTGGATCCGGCGAGAGGGCTGAACTCGTCGATCCGAATTTCCGGCAACCGATGGGCAAGGGGCTGATCGGCTGGGTGGCTCAATCGGGCGAGATGATCATGGCGAATGATGTCGCGAATGATCCACGCTATCTTAACCCGCTGCCTGATCGATCCGATCCGGTTAAATCAGAATTGGCAGTGCCGCTGCGCTTGGGCCAGCAAGTTGTTGGGGTGCTGGATATTCAGCAATTGCAGATCAATGCTTTCACTCAAGATGACGCGCAGGTGATGCAATCGCTGGCCGACCAGTTGGTGGTGGCCATTACGAACGCGCAGTTGTACGATCAAGCGCGCCAGCGTGTGACCGAGCTCACTGCACTGCAACAAATCAGCTTGCAGGTGACTTCATCGCTGGATCTGTGGACGGTCTTGGATGCCATTACTCATTCCGTTCTGGCGTTGATCCATGCTGCCACGGCTCACATTTACTTGTTCAACGCTGATTCGAATGAACTGACTTTTAGCACTGCTTTGTGGGATGATGGTGACCGTGCGGCGGCAGTTCGTCAACCCACGATAGATGATCCAGTCTCACAGGTGGCCCGCACCGGCAAGACGGTGATCGAAAACGATCGCGGAATGCATCCATGGGGCACACCGCCGTTGACCCTCGGCGCGCTGGCCGCACTGCCGCTGAAAAGGGCCGATCGGGTAGTGGGGGTGCTGCTCACTGCTTTCCGATCGCCGCATTACTTCGCCACTGATCAAGTCCGCGTGTTGATGCTGCTGGCCGATCAAGCCGCAGTCGCAATCGATCATGCCCGCTTATATGCCAACGAGAGCCGGCGCTCTACGCATTTGTCACTGATCAACGCCGTGGGACGGCAGACGACTTCCACGCTTGATCTGACGACGCTGCTAGAGAGGGCAAGTGAGGCCATTCGCCACAGTTTTGGCTATTTTCACGTCGGCTTGCTGCTATTGGATCGAGCAGCAAATGAAGTGGTGCTGCGCGCTTACTCCGGCGGCTCGCCGGAATCTTACTGGGACGGCTACCGGCAGTCGGCCGATACTGGCCTGATCGGCTGGGCAGCCCAGCACGCCGAGACGACATTGTCAAACGATGTGGCGCAGGATGCGCGTTACGATAGCATTGCCAGTCTGGTTGAAACCATTCGGTCCGAGCTGTGTGTGCCGATCATCCGCAACGAAGAAGTCGTGGGCGTACTAAATGTCGAAGATCTGGAACAAAACGCCTTCAGTCCGGATGATGTGCGTGCCATGGAAACACTGGCCGATCAGTTAGCCATCGCAATCGAGAATGCCCGCTTGTACGAAGCGGCGAATCAGCGGGTAGCCGAGTTGGCCGCGCTGCAAGAGATCAGCTTGCAGGTCACCGCGTCGCTCGATACGTTGTCGGTCTTGAACACCATCGCCCAGAACACACTGTTATTGACCCGCGCCGATGATGTCCACATCTATTTGTATGACGCTGGCCTGGAATCGATGGCCTTTGGCACGGCATTGTGGAAAGACGGTTCGCGCGAACCGGCGGTCGCTGAGCCGCGCCGTAACGGTCTGACGTGGAAAGTTTTTCAAGAAGGCCACCCTGTCGTGATCAATGACGCGCTCCATCATCCATTGTATGAAACGGATCTGGCCCGCATCTGGGGTGTGTCCTCCATTGCCGGCTTCCCGCTCAAGCGTGCCGATGCGATCTTGGGTGTATTCAATGTGGCTTTTAAAGAGCCTCACACTTTTAGCCCCGATGAAATTCGAGTGATTATGCTATTGTCCGATTTGGCCGCCATTGCCGTCAGCAACGCTCGATTGTATGAGCAGACCAAGCGGCGGCTGGACGAGATCAGCACCCTGCACGAAATTTCGGTGGCGGCCACCAGTACGTTGGACTTTAGCGAAGTGACCGAGCGCACCGTGCGTGCCCTGCAGCGTTCGCTCGGCTTTGAATACATTGCGCTCTTCTTGGTCGATGAAGACGGCCAACACGCGGATTTGTATGCGACCTCCGGACGCGAAGCCGAAATCGAGCGCAATCCGCATAATGAAATGGGTGTCGGGATCGTCGGCTGGGTTATGGCGAACGGCAAACTCCTGAATGTGCCGGATGTCTCAACCGATCCGCGTTATCTCGTCGGGATTGCCACCACCCGATCGGAGATGTGTGTCCCGCTGCGCGTTGGCGATCGCGTAATCGGTGCCATCGATTTGCAGAGTCCACGCCTGAGCGCGTTTTCCAATAATGATGAGCGGCTGTTGTTGACAGTGGCCGGGCAATGGGCGGTGATCTTGGAAAATGCGCGCCTGTATGCGGTTGAGCGGCGGCGGCGCCAGCAAT